>NZ_JAAHHE010000451.1:0-1915 GCF_010692525.1 Moorena sp. SIO3B2 | reverse complement strand
CTAATTAACCAGATTTCTAAGCGTTTGACGTCGAATTGAGTGAATAAGTGCGTCAGTACGTCAGTCCTGAGTAATGAATATAGGAAGTAACTGGTCTATAGCATTTTTGGTATGGGTAGAACATATGGATAAAGCATGGATACTGATTCGTAAGCATATGCGCTACGCGCACGCTACGGGAAAAGCAGTCAGCTGACTGCTGATAGCTGATGGCTGATAGCTGATGGCTAATAGCTGAATGCTTACACTGATTCATTCTTAATCCTTAATGCTTCATGGTTTATGCTGAATCCTTGATACTTCATTTCATACTTTTTATAGGCAAGAGCCATGTTGCGTAAAGCTTTGTTGGTCTTAACCATGATTGTCATAGTCGGTTTGGCAAACCCGAGCACTGCCCAAACCGCTGAGTACCCCAGTCTTTGGGATAAATTAGCAGAACTAAAGTCTCATGAGTTTGTGGATTTAACCCATACCTTTCATCCCCAGATTCCCCACTGGCCAGGCTTTGATCCTGAAACACGCACCACAACCTACTACTACGATGAGATGATTGGCACCAAGGGGTCTGGATTTTGGGCACAGCGCTATAATATTCCTGGTCAGTGGGGTACCCATGTTGATCCGCCAGCTCATTTCGTCAGGGGTAAACGGTTTCAGGATGAAATCCCGGTCACTGAAATGGTGCTACCCCTGGTGGTAATCGATGTCAGCGACAAGGTCAGTCACAACCCCGACTATCAAATTACCCTGGAAGATGTACAAGCTTGGGAACAGAAATATGGTTTGGTGCCAGAAGGGGCATTTGTAGCAATGCGTACGGATTGGTCTAAGGCTTGGCCAAGTATGACCAAAATGCGTAATGCTGACCCTAATGGTATTGCCCATTATCCTGGCTGGAGTGCTGAAGTACTGAAATATCTTTACGAAGAACGCTACATTACTGCTTCCGGTCATGAACCAACTGATACTGACCCTGGAATTGCCACTAGCCAAGGGGACTATTCCCTAGAAAACTATATTCTCAGCCAAGACAAGTATCAGATTGAGTTGCTGACTAACTTGAATCAGGTGCCGGAGTATGGTGCGATCGCAATAGTAACGTTTCCTAAGCCCCTGAAAGGTTCTGGTTTTCCAGCAAGGGTGTTCGCAATTATTCCCTAGTGCTGGAATTTACTGCTGCTGTTTAGTGCTGCAGTTTAAGTTAGCGATCGCATTGATCGATTCATGATTATCTCTAGCAGTAATAAATCACAAATCAATCGAATGGGTATATAGAGCTTAGCGCTATATATATTTAGGAACCTTTTGGAGATTCAGTTAGCTTCATCCGCGCTTATGCCCCACGTCAGCACCGTTCGCGTAGCGGCGACCTAGGATCAAGGTCGGCGTGGTTAGAAGTTACTGTAAGAATAGTGGTTAGAAGTTACCGTAAGGATAGGGTCGCCTTTCTAGTTGGCAGGCTATGCAGAAAAGGGTCAAAATTTATTGATTAAGGCCTCAGACTAAGCCTTTATTCTAAGGTTTCTTCTGAGGCCTTAATCAATGGAGGTGCGCTTTCCGTCGCCTACGGCGAACGGAAAGCGAACGGCTAATTTAATTCGCCAGGGGTCGCACCTAAATTTAACGACTGTGGGCGATAATTCTTGGCTCTTCGGTCTCAGGTTATAACAGTGGTGGATATAAACTCATTCAAGTCTGAATTTAGGATGTTTTTAAGCTCAAGAAAATTATCCTCTCTGGTTTCCGTGAACAAGAAACCAAAGACAGGGTACTCTTTGTAATCAGTTTTTCTTAGTTCTATTGGTTTTTCAAAATTTGAAACTAGCTGATCATAATCAAATGAGTTAATACTATCTACATCTATACCAGTGGAGTTATCTAAGATTACAATACTAAAAATTTTTCCTTCTTT
>NZ_JAAHHE010000450.1:0-4324 GCF_010692525.1 Moorena sp. SIO3B2 | reverse complement strand
TCAATGGTGAGCCTTTTGCTAGCTATTTGGAAATTAGTGAGCAAAGAGATATGGCTCAACAACAGGCAGAGCTCGAAAGGCTGGCAAAAGAACAAGAACGCCAACGGGCAGAACAAGCGGAGCAAGCTTTAGAGCTTGAACGAACTCGCATGAAGGCATTGTTGGAGCAATTAAAAGCGAAAGGGATAAATCCCGATGATTTTAACCTATAATCTCTAACCATTATCCTAGTAATCAGGTAGACAGGGTTTTTCCCTGTTCCCTGTTCCCTGCTCCCTGTTCCCTGTTCCCTGTTCCCTGTTCCCTAAAATCCCTAAATCGTGTACCTCATAGCTATGATAATTGCTATATAATCGTATTTGGAGCCGCTAAAAGCGAAGGCACTAAATTTATAATTTCATCTGCTTCTTAGCAAGATAATGTTCGTCAAGGGCACGTCTTAGCATCATTTTAATCACAGCAGATCTGCTAATGTTGAGTTCTTTTGCCATTTTATCGAGTTCGGTGAGCATAGGGCTAGGAATTTCCACCTTTGTGGTTTCTATATCCTGTCTTCTTCGTGAAGTCATCTGACGGCGTGTTCCGACTCTTGTTGTTGTGGAGTCAAAATAGCGGTCTATAACCTCTTCTCCTGCTTCAATTTTTTGTTCAATTTCTTCAATAGAAATATTGTTCATAAATTTCTCTCTCCCTTTTGGTACTTTTCCAATACGTGATTAACCATATATATTCCCCTTCATCATCATAACGCACTTCATAAATGACCGATAAAAGAGAATTTTCCAGAAAACCAATGGCAATAAATTGTGCAGGATCATCTTGTTTCATTCGTTCTACATAGTCGCCAGCCAAGATAGTAGCGACTTCCTCAAACGAATATCCTCTCTTTCGCTTCAGAAGTTGACTTTTGTGATTATCCCAATCAAATCGCATTTTTTACCATAACGCCCTAAAATAACGCTCTTGTTATGCTTTGTTACCATCCTAATTTTAGGGGATCCTCCCTACTCCCTACTCCCTACTCCCTACTCCCTACTCCCCACCCATAGAACCCCAATTCCCAGAAGGAATAAAACTCGCCCAATAATAGGGATGGTGATAATCTCCACCCCCTAACATTTGCAACTGAATCCTTCGCAAAGCCTCAGAACGCCCTTGGTTATCCTGCAATCCTTGATAATAAGAAACCATTAAATCCTTGGTAGCCTCATCATTTACTTTCCACAAACTAATCACCTGGCTTTCTGACCCGGCAATCACCAACGCTCGACGCAACCCATAGATTCCCTCCCCAGCACTGATATTGCCTAAGCCTGTATCACAGGCTGATAATACCACCAGTTTTGTACCTGATAAATTTAATCCAGTTGCTTCTAAAGCTGTAAAGATGCCATCTTCTAGATCATTTTCTGGCTTATCAGTCTTAATTCCTGCTAATGCTAACCCTGACCAAAGTAGGAAATTATCCCCTAAAATTACCTCATCTTCGGAATTCGGTCTCTGTTGGAAAAAACCATGGGTAGCAATATGTAGTATTCTCGGACGAGTAACCTGTTTTAATACTGCTTCATTAGCTTGAGCACCCAACAACGGCTCCACACCAAGCATCTGGGCGATCGCGTTTACTTCCTCAAGAGTACCAGGTAAAGGCGATAAGCCCCACTGGGAAGGATTCAAGTCACCTAAGCTGGGGGTTGCTACTATCTGGTTTTCCTCCCCAAGGGCAGTAGTTTGAGCGGAATTCTCAAAGTCTGGTGCTCCCAAAAGTACTGGTTGGGTGAGTTTGCGATTGGAATTGGATAATCTCAGTAAATCCCTACCGGAGGTGAGGTAGGTAAAACCATAGCTTTCTACTAAATAACGGTTGTCTTCATCCACTAAAGCTTCAAAAGGGATGAGGTTGAGGTCGCTGTCTGGAGACAGTAAAATCCTGCGGCTATCTCCCAACAAAGGACGGACTTTCGCCATCAGCTTCTCATCCACCTTGCGGGCTGCTTGTTTTACCTCAGGGATGGTAAGAGCCTCGGTTTTAAGGGATAATTCAAGTATCTCCCATAGAGATTTCAAAGCATCTACCTCCCCTAAATCAATGCCTTGGGGTGCGCCTTGAGAACGGAGTACATAGACCCCATAACGGGGATTACCAAAACTATCCTCTTCGGGATTGTAGGGTTTGTACTCTACAAATTCTACCAGTGCCGTATCCTCAGGAATCAGTTGTTGAATAGTTTCGATGGTGACTGGTTGATTGATTTGGGCAAATTCACGACTGCGCCGACTAATTTTTACGACTAGTTTTTGTTCCTGATTCGTTAATTCATCGAGTTGATTACGATATTCTTTCAGGGAAAGCTTATCAGGTGGGTTGTAGGTGAGGTTAGCGAGTTGGGTGCGAGTATTGTTTAGTTGGTCTAGTAATTTTTGGCTTTGGAAATCTAAGCGTTTACGCAACAGTTGCTGACTATGGGTCAAGAAATCAAGTAAACGACCTTTGCGATGCAGGATGGTTGTTAAAGCCAGACGAGCTGCTCTTTCATTATCGGGAGCTGAGTTTAGGTGTAGAGAAATAGCTCTATTTCTTGTGCCAGAGATAGTTTTCATGTAGTCTCGTTTTTGCTTTTCAGCACCAGAAACGAGATTACGTTCTAGATTAACTTCTTGGATGTCTAATCCTGCTTCCAGAAACTCTAGGGCTTGGTCAATGTTTCCTTGACTGTGATGTAAAATAGCCAGATTATCCAGACTGGTAGCCACATATGGGTGTTCGTTACCCAGCAACCGTCTCCTCATCTCCAAAGCTTGGGTATATTTAGGTTCCGCCTGTTCGTACCTTCCCATGGATTTGTAGAGTCCCCCCAGATTATTGAGGCTGGTAGCCACAGATGGGTGTTCCTCCCCCAGCAACTTTCTGTCCATCTCCAAGGCTTGGGTTAACAAGGGTTCCGCCTGTTCGTACCTTCCCATTGAATAATAGAGTGCTGCCAAATTATTCAGGCTAGTTGCTACATCAGGGTGTTCGTCTCCCAGCAAGCGTTTGCTCATCTCTAGAGCTTGGTTATAATATGGTTCCGCTTCTGAGTACCTTCCCATTGAATCGTAGAATAAAGCCAGATTATTGAGGCTGGTAGCCACCAATGGGTGGTCATCCCCCAGCAACCGTTTCCTCATCTCCAAAGCTTTGGTATACAAGGGTTCCGCCTGTTGGTACCTTCCCATGGCACGATAGAGTCCCGCCAGATTATTGAGGCTGGTAGCCACAGATGGGTGTTCCTTCCCCAGCAACCGTCTCCTCATCTCTAGAGCTTGGGTATACAAGGGTTCCGCCTGTTCGTACCTTCCCATGGATTTGTAGAGTAAAGCCAGATTATTGAGGCTGATAGCCACCAATGGGTGTTGGTTTCCCAGCAACCGTCTATACATGTTCAAGGCTTGGGTATACAAGGGTTCTGCTTCTGAGTACCTTCCCATTGAATAGTAGAGTCCCGCCAGATTATTGAGGCTGATAGTCACATCAGGGTGTTCGTCCCCTAGCAACCGTTTCCTCATCTCTAAGGCTTGGGTATACAAGGGTTCTGCTTCTGAGTACCTTGCCATTGAATAGTAGAGTCCCGCCAGATTATTGAGGCTTAATGCTACAGATGGGTGTTCTTTTCCCAGCAACCGTCTCCTCATCTCCAAAGCTTGATTTAACAAGGGTTCCGCCTGTTCGTACCTTCCCATTGCATCGTAGAGTAACCCCAGATCATTCAGGCTGGTAGCTATATCTGGGTGTTCCTCCCCCAGCAGTTGCTTTCGAATTCTCAAAGCGTCCTGGGCGAGGGGAATCGCTTCCGAGTATTTCCCTTGCTTATAAAGCTCAATGACTTGTTGAGTCAGTTGCTCAGCTTTCGCTAGTTGTTCTTGTCCTGACTCCTGTTGTTGGGCAATGGTAGTTTGTCCCACCGTGGTCAGGGGCGTAATTACCCCTACTGAGATCAAACTAACTAGAGCTGTTGCCCAAATTGTTGGCCTTTTTGATTTAGTTGAAACCATACCGATACCCCATACCTTAAATCCAGAACCGCCTGTCAAATTTTACTTTTCTTCGCTTCTAGTTGACGCACCTCTGATTCATCCCCTAAAGCCCGATAACTAACTTGGGCTTTTTCCAACCATTGTAACGCTTCTTCTTTACTGTCAATAATTAAGCTGATAGTTACTAAACTCTTTTGTATTTCCGCTTGACTGTTTAAATCTGATGCTGCTTTAGCCAGTTCTAAACCTTTGAGGTAACGCTCCTTTGCCAGTCGATTTAACCCCACTTGTGTGTAGGTATTCCCTAGCA
>NZ_JAAHHE010000045.1:0-39977 GCF_010692525.1 Moorena sp. SIO3B2 | reverse complement strand
TCGGCTTAGTACTTTACTCAATCTAGAATGGGTTGCTATAGCAAAGGGAACAGCGGATCACCGGAACAGGGAACAGCGGATCACCTCCCTTAAAAATCTTTAAGACCCTGTAGGGTGGGCAAGAGGTGATCACAGATAAGCTGTACTGAAAACTCTAGGACTTTTGCCCACCAAAAAGCCAAGCTACCCACAGTTAATCCTGGTGGGCAAGGTGATTCGTCAACCCAACCGCTCCCATTGATTTCCCCTTGCCCACCCTACAAAACTCCCTACTCCCTACTCCCTACTCCCTACTCCCTACTCCCTACTCCCTGTTCCCTGTTCCCAGAATTCCTAAACGGATCCCTATTAGAATCCCAACTTTTTAGCCTCAAGGTTTCAATCAGCTTATCCAGGGAGCCATAATCCTCTGCCGGTAAAAACTTATCTATGTTAGCAGCTGCCAGGACTGGATGGTTCGGCGGGATATTTAGAAGCGCTTCGGTCACTGCTGCGACTAATTGCGGGTCAGTACCCTTAACCGCAGCAATCGGCCACTCGGGATAGAGCTGGGTGGTATGAGTATAGAAGAATTCGTCCTTAGCTGACTCTAGGATTCTCAGCTGTTCCAGGTTTTCCAGCAAGCCTTGGTTGAGCATCTTTTCTAATTGACCTGTACGGATAAACCCAACATCAATTTTGCCGTTGACTACATCAAGCACGATCTGGTCTTGTGATTTGTTTTCCACAAAACTGCTGAAGTCCAGGAACGGGTCAATACCATGTTGAAGCAGATGATAGATTTGGAAAATGCAGCCAGCCGCCGCCGTTTGAAAAGCCACGCAGGCTGCCTTCTTACCCCACAGATCCTTCAGCTTGTAGATATTGCTATCGCTTCTGACGATGATCAGACCACCAAATTTTGTACCCACCTGAGGTCGAGAGTGGGTAAGTAGAAATTCCGTATCGTAGAGCCGACGGATTTGCACAGCTGCCAGAGGATTGTTGGTGGTAAAGTGCAAATTACCTTGGGCTACTTCAATGAATTGACTCTCTTGGGTAACAGGTACTAAGGAGAAAGGGCGATTAATCACCCCAGAGAGGTAGTTTAGGACTGGCTGATACCGTTGTTTGACAGAATCCACGCTATCAATGATAAGCACACCCACCCGGACAGTATTGTCCGACACTTGTTGATGGGAAGTATCAACGGGTATCACTGATGGGTTTGCAGAATTTTTATTCTCGCAGGCGGTAAGCCCTAGGATAATAGCAATAGATACACCAGTCAACAGATGAATTATTGTCTGTTGATAACTTATTGAGTTAACTATATTTTTAACCATCAAAACCGATTAAATTCTTTAAGAAAAATAATCATAAAAATAATTTAAACTAGATCTTATTTTTTTCTTGACAAGAGTTATTTCACCTGATGGATACTTTGATAAAGTTTCGATAAAGTTTTAGACATACCCTAGCCAGCCTTAGTTTTTACTGTCAGCAGTTACGAGTATACACAAGACTGCCGAAAAAATATACCTGTAGAGTTAGCCATGACTATAGCGCTTTTTATCCTCATGAGGTACACATATTTTTTTACCTCTTCCCTCTTCCCTCTTCCGAAGTCCCTGCTCCCTGCTCCGAAGTCCCTAAAACCTTAGGTGCGCTTGACCTTGGCGAATTAAATTCGCCAAGGTCAAGCGCACCTCAAAAACTTGTACCTTACTAGATTAAAAACCGCTATACATAACTACTCCCAGTAGCGTATATAGCGTTTCTTATAGCTATGAGGTACACAGGATTGTTTCCCACTTCCCTTTTCCCACTTCCCATATCCGCTGCTCCCTGCTCCGAATTTCCTGCTCCCTAAAACCTAGGAATTTGTACCTCACTCGTCCTGATAATTGCGCTAATCAGTAAATTAGCGTAACTCTTAAGACACAAAATTCAGTTAATTGACTGAGAGAAATTCCTCGATAAATATGGTTAGATTAAAAACTGAAGTAAATCTATAAATTATAAATAGGTTGTGAACGATCACGGGGTCAAAATTCCAGCACTACCAATAATTAGGGGTTTCTGGATTTTCACAAATCGTTTATAAACGCTATAGCTATCCTTCTAGGAAAAATAGTCACGGTCATATGCATTGTTCAAAAGACTTAGCCTGGGAATTACCAGTCATACCTCAAGGGATAACCCAAGATGGACAACAGCACTACCATCAACAATCAAGTCAACCCACCGATTCCAACAATTCCCAACCACAAAGGAAAAGTAATGATCTGCGCACTCAATTATTGAAGACCATTCTCCCAGCGGTTTTAACCCCTCTAGGTCTGGCTGGACTATTCAGCTACAGTGCTATTTCCCGCAGCTCCCAACAGCAAGCTGAGCAACTATTAGAGGGTGAAACCCTAGTTGCGGGCAGAGTTTTCTATATATTTTTGGAGGAAGCAAAAAGAATACCTTCTACATTGGCGGCTAGCCCTCTAGTAGTTGAGGCGGCTAGCACTGCAACAAAAGTTTCTCAAGATCAAAACCTTTCCAAATTACCCTACTACGAGGTTGAAGAGTCTTTCTCCGCTACCAGGTTAATCCAGCCAAATGAAACTCTCAAGTATTACTTACGTAAAACTACAGAACTTTATGAGTTTGCCGAGATATCTTTCACCGAAAAGCACGGGTTTAATGTAGCTTACAACAGTCTTACTACTGACTTTGTCCAACGGGATGAAGCCTGGTGGCAAGAGGCAAAAGATGATCCCAGTCAGCAGGTGATTAAAACGAAATTTGATGACACTGACGATAGGTTCGTGATTGAGTTCAGCAAAGCGATCACAGACCCAGCAACTGATGAATTCCTAGGGGTTGTTAGAGGAGTTTTGCCTGCCTCGGTTTTCAGCAGCATATTGAAAAACCTGCTGAAGGATTTGGAAATTGGGGATTCTCAATCTATGCAGCTACTAGCCCTGAAAAAAGACGACACTGTGGCTGTTGTTGATACCATCTACCAAGGGAAGAGTAAAGACCAGCCACAGAAACTGCTCGGGGCAAAGGATCAAGCACTTGTACAGAACCTAAAAATTTTGCTCAAAGCTTTTGAAACTGGGCAAACAGTGCAGCAGAAGGGACTGACGATAAAATCAGCTAATTCAGAACTTTTCCCAAACTTAAAGCTGGCCACCTTTGATCATAATAGCAGGCACTATATATTGGTTGCAGTTCCTGATAGCAATTGGACTGTGGCCGTCTCGATCAAACTTAGTGAACTCAGAGCAGCGGGTAGAAAAGCGGCAATAGGCTTTGCTAGTTTGTTCGTGGTACTGGGCATTATTATTACCTTGGTAGTCAGAGCTTTATCCGATCAGTTAGCAAAACCCTTGGGTCAGTTGGCTAATACTGCCAAAGCGGTGATTGCAGGCAACCTGAACGTTCAGGCGGAGCTTGTTGGTGCTACCGAGACGCAGCTACTGGCTCAAGTCTTTAATAACCTGGTGACACGGGTCAAAGGTCGATTACAGGACCAAGAACAAGAAACTGAACAGGCGCGGACACTAGTGCTAGTCAGCAACCAGCTTCAGCAATCCTTAAACTTCGACAATATCCTACAAACTTCCGTTTATGGGGTACACCTTGCCCTCAACACAGACCGTGTATTTATCTATCGCTTTAATCCTGACTTCAAAAGCGGGATAATTGCAGCGGAGATCGTAAATTCTGGTTTTGTTAAAGCCCTAGGGCAAACTATTTACGAACCAATCACGACCGGGGAAATTACAAAGTTTAAGTTGGAGAAGCTTGTTAGTGTCGAGAACCTTCAACAAGCTACTCTAACTGGTGCTCCTGGGCAGTTCCTTCAACGCCTTGGTGTCGTAGCCAGCCTGGTTGCGCCAATTATAGTTGGGGGTGAACTTTTCGGCTTGTTGTATGCGAATGATTGCTCAAAACCCCACCCTTGGCAGGAGTCAGAACGTGAGTTAATGCAGCAGTTAACTAGACAAATTGGTGATGCCCTTACCCAAGCCCTGCTCCTGGAACAGCAGCAAGCCACGGTGGACATTTCCCAAAGGTTAAATGAGATTACTGCTAGCATGCTTAAATCCTTAGAACGGGAAAAGATTTTCGCGGCTACGGTGGTGGGAATTAAAAGAGCGCTCTCGTGCGATCGCACAATCATTTACCTCCTCGAACAGAATCATAAAGGGTCAATGGTTGGCCTTTCAGTAACTCTGGATGGGTCTGTTACCCCACAAACACAGAAAGAAGAGTTGGATTTTGCCCTAGAGGATGTTGATCACTACCAGTCACGTCAGGTTCTAGCCATTGATAATCTTGAGGGTGAGTTGACCCAGTACCAGCAGTCCCAAGTAGAGAGGCTTGGCCAAACTTCTCTACTGCTTGGAGCTAAGGCCAGTTTAGTGGCACCGATTTTGGTGGCAGAGAACTTGATTGGCTTTCTGGCTGCCCATCAATGTTCACAGCCAAGAGCTTGGCAGGAAACGGATATCAAGGTTTTCACTCAGGTGGCGATTCAATTGGGCTTTGCTCTAGAGCAGGCTAATCTCCTCGAAAAGAGGGAAAGAATTTCTCAAGAGCAAAGACAGGAAAAAGAAGCACTCCAGAAGCAACTGCTGGTACTGCTTGAAAATTTGCAAGGGGCAGCACAAGGAGATCTGACAGTGCGCTCTGACGGGACTTTGGATGAGATTGGTAAAGTTGCTGATTGTTTTAACACAATTATTGAGAATTTGCAAACTCTCGTAACCCAGGTCAACAACTCAGCGGTTGAAGTCAATACCTTACTAGGAAACAACGAGGTGGTAGTCGGTCAACTAGCAGAAGATGCTCTTAAGCAGGCTTCAGAAACCACTCACACCCTGGATTCAGTAGAGCAAATCACCGATTCGATTCAAGCAGTGGCTGAGAATGCTGATCAGGCGGCGAGAGTAGTTGATGGAGTTACAACCACTGTTGAAGCTAGCAGCACTGCTATTAACCTAACTCAGGAGAGTATGCTGGAATTGCGAGACACGATTGGGGAAACGACCTCAAAAGTGAAGCAGCTAGGTAAATCTTCCGAAAAGATTGCTAAGGTGGTTGCCAAGAGCAACATGCTCTTGGTTCAAACCAATGTTTTGGCTATTAACGCTGAGATTGAGGCTGGGCGGTCTGGTAATGGGATTCAGGGTTTTGTCGTGATTGCCAAAGAAGTAAATCAGCTTAGCAACCAATTGATCAAAGCTACCCAGGAAATTCACAAAATAGTAGATGATATCGACCTAGAAATGTCTCAATTAGTGAAGGTAATGGAACAGAGCACTGCTGTGGTGGAGAAGGGCACAAGTCGAGTTGAGGAAGCTAAGCAGAATCTGAAACAGCTGATGGAAGCTTCGTGCCAGATCGAGCAGCTAGTAGCAGCCATTTCCCAGGGGAGTGTTTCCCAAACCGAAACCACTCAGAACGTGGCTATGTTGATCAAAGAGATGGCTCAATTCTCGGAACGCACCGTTGATTCCTCTAGGCAAATTTCAAGTTCCTTAACCTCAACCGTAGCCGTAGCTCAGGAATTGCAGGAGTCGGTTAGTGGTTTTAAAGATTTTTGATAACACCAGCTATCAGCCGTCAGCTGTCAGCTGTCAGCCGTTGGCCGTAGGCCACGCTACTTGAGGTGCTGTCAGCCTTCAGCTGTCAGCCGTTGGCCGTAGGCCACGCTACGCAAACAGCTTTGTGGCACAGGCTTTGACGCTGTGACTTAACTCAAATTAAACTAATACTTACGTATTTTATTCTTAACGGTTTCCTCCTCAACCGTGCCCATAAGCTGATAGCTGATAGCTGATAGCTGATAGCTGATAGCTGATAGCTGATAGCTGATAGCTGATAGCTGATAGCTGATAGCTGATAGCTGATAGCACCTCAAGTAGCGTGCCCATAAGCTGATAGCTGATAGCTGATAGCTGATAGCTGATAGCTGATAGCTGATAGCTGATAGCTGATAGCTGATAGCTGAATGCTTACATTAAATTATATTAACTGTGTTCAAAAAACTTAAAGTTCCTCAAACCCTTGCTGTTCTAGGATCCGAAGTTACCTGTGCCCTTGTCTGAGGTGATTATCTCAATTGTCTCAGATTGACTTCATGGTTATCTCAGAGTTTGGCATAACAATTGGCGTGGATAGTGAGCAGAACCAGATTTCGGTATGAAGAATTCAGTGCGAGCTTCTGAATTAGGACTCAAATTGCTTGACCGGGCTAGACGCCTGAAAAAATGGAACAAAACCGCAGAAGCTTGGTGTAGCAGTGCCTTAACCTCTAGGGCAACTTTAAACCGATTTTGGGCCAGACAACCGATTCGCTGTGACACCTTCATCGCTATTTGTAGTGCTGTAGGGGTTGATTGGGAAAAGGTTGTTGAGCCAGATCAGATTAAGGCAGATCAAATCAATAACGGCAAGAGTCCCACTGTGGCTCAAATTAAACGTGTTGATTGGGGACAAGCACCAAAGCTAAGAGGTTTCTACGGTCGTACTGAGGAACTCAACACCCTACAGCAATGGATTCTTCAGGACAAGTGCCGCCTGGTGACACTTCTAGGGATGGGGGGAATTGGTAAAACCTCTGTGGCTGTGACTTTAGCCCATCTTCTGGAAGATAAATTTGAGTTTGTGATTTGGCGGACTCTACGCAATGCGCCTCCCCTAGAAGAACTCCTGGCAGACCTGATTCAATTTTTGTCTGGACAGCAGGAAACCAATTTACCCTCCTCTGTGGATGGCAAAATTCTGCGATTGATTCGGTATTTACAAGGGCGGCGTTGCTTGCTAGTTCTAGATAATGTTGAGTCGATTCTGCAAAGTGGCGATCGCACCGGTAGTTATAGAGAAGGATATGCTGAATACGGTGAACTGCTCAGAAGTATTGGTGAAACCGCCCACCACAGCTGTCTATTACTGACCTCTAGGGAGCCACCCCAGGACTTGATTATCCTGGAGGGGGAAAACTTACCCATTCGCTGCTTCCCACTCACAGGGTTATCAGACACTGATGGGCAGGAAATCCTGAAGGAAAAAGGAAATTTTGCTGGGGATGAGACCCAGTGGCTAACGGTTATTGAGCACTATGCTGGCAATCCTTTAGCCTTAAAAATGGTGGCTTGTGTGGTCAGAGACTTTTTTTATGGCAATATTGCTCAGTTCCTGAATTTTTTAAAGCAAGGCTCATTCATTTTTGATGATATTCGGGATTTGCTAGATCGGCAGTTTCAGCGCCTGAGTGCTACACAACAAGAGCTGATGTACTGGCTAGCTATTAATCGCGAACCGGTTTTTTTTAAGGAGTTGGAACAGGACGTTGTCTGCCACCGATGCTCTCCTGACATTTTACAGTCTCTAGGGTCTCTACAACGGCGCTCATTGATTGAGAAAACCTCGGCTGGGTTTACCCAACAACCTGTAGTGATGGAATACATGGTTAATCGATTAATTGAGCAGATTCCTGAGGAAATTACTAGTCAAAATTTGGCTCTGTTCCGCACTCACGCATTAGTCAAAGCCACTGCTGCTGAGTATATTCGGGATAGTCAAGTCTCTCTGATTATCGAACCGATTATTGAAAGATTACTCGCTAGTTTTGGTTGCACAAAAAATCTCAGCAATCACTTGCTAGAAATTATATCAATGCTGCGCTCCCCAACTTCCACGGTAAAAAAAATAACTCAAGATCCGGCATATATCTGCGGCAATATAATTAATATAATGCGCCAATTACAGGTGGATTTAAACAGCTATGACTTTTCTAATCTAACAGTTTGGCAAGCTAACCTAGAGGGGATTAAATTACACAATGTCAATTTCGCTGATGCTGACTTTACCAGCTCAGTATTTACGGAAACCTTAGGAAATATTTTATCAGCAGCATTCAGCCCAGATGGTAAACTATTAGCAACCTGTGATACAGATTGGAAAGTTCGCCTGTGGGAAGTACCAAGCGGTAAACTAGTTTTGCTATGTGAGGGTCATACCAATTTGGTACGAGACCTTGCTTTCAGCCATGATGGTAAAATCTTAGCTAGTTGCAGTGCCGATCACACCGTTAAGTTTTGGGATGTCAGTGATGGTAAGTGCTTAAAGACTTGTACCGGACATACTAATGAGGTATGTTCAGTGGCTTTTAGTCCAGATGGTCAGACCCTAGTCAGTAGCAGTGGCGACCACACCTTGAAACTCTGGGATATCACAACTGGAGAATGTCTCAACACTTGCACCGGACATAGCAGTTGGGTTAGATCCGTTGCCTTTAGTCCAGATGGTAAGACTATAGCCAGTAGCAGTGACGACCACACGGTGAAATTCTGGGATAGTGGCACTGGTGAATGCCTGAACACTGGCACTGGACATAGGGATTGCGTTGGGTCAGTGGCATTCACCAGTGACGGGAAAACCCTAGCCAGTGGCAGTGGCGACCACACGGTGAAGTTTTGGGAGGTAAGCACAGGTCGCTGCTTAAGAACTTACACTGGACATAGTAGTGGTGTCTACTCCGTGGCCTTTAGTCCAGATGGCAAAACCCTGGCTAGTGGCGGTGGCGACCACATAGTCAGGCTGTGGGATACTAGCACCAATGAATGTTTGAAAACCTTGCATGGACACAGCAATCAGGTATTTTCAGTGGCCTTTAGTCCTTATGGAAACACCCTGGTTTGTGTGAGTTTAGACCAAAAGGTGAAGCTGTGGGATTGTCAAACCGGTCAATGCTTGAAAACTTGGTATGGAAATACGGATTGGGCAATGCCCATCGCGTTTAGTAGTGACGGTCACACCCTGGCTAGTGGCAGTAACGACTACACGGTAAGAGTATGGGATTATGGTACTGGTAGCTGCATCAGAACCTTGCCCGGACATACTGACTTTGTCTATTCAGTGGCATTCAGTAGTGATAGGAAAACCTTAGCCAGTGGCAGTACAGACAATACGATTAGGCTGTGGGATGTTAGCACAGGTTGCTGCATTAGAACACTACATGGCCATACTGATTGGGTATTTTCAGTAGCATTCAGTAGTGACGGGAAAACCTTAGCCAGTGGCAGTGCCGACCACACGGTCAAGCTGTGGGATGTCAGCACAGGTCACTGCATCAGAACGTTTCAAGAACATACCGATAGACTGCGTTCAGTGGCATTCAGTAATGACGGGAAAACCTTAGCCAGTGGCAGTGCTGACCACACGGTAAGGTTATGGGATTGTGAGACCGGAAGCTGTGTAGGAATTTTGCGCGGACATAGTAATCGAGTCCACTCCGTCGCCTTTAGTCCCAATGGTGAGCTTTTGGCTAGTGGCAGTACAGACCACACGGTGAAGCTGTGGGATATCCGTGAGAGTAAGTGCTGCAAAACCTTGACGGGACATACCAATTGGGTATTGTCAGTTGCTTTCAGTCCCGATGGGAAAACCCTAAGCAGTGGCAGTGCTGACAAAACGGTCAGACTTTGGGATGTTTCCACAGGGGAGTGCCTTGACATTTGCACCGGACATAGCCATCTGGTCTCTTCAGTCGCCTTCAGTGTGGATGGTCAAATTATGGCCAGTGGGTCTCAAGACCAAACGGTAAGGCTAAAGGATGTAGAAACAGGGGAGTGTTTGAAAATCCTGAAAACTCCTAGACTCTATGAAGCCATGAATATTACTGGAGTTAGAGGGTTAACTGAGGCACAGAAAGCAACTTTGAAAACTTTGGGAGCGATAGGATGAAGTTAGAAGTTAGAAGTTAGAAGTTAGAATTTAGAATTGGGAATTTAGAATTTAGAATTTAGAATTGGATTTTTTTCATTCTTCATTCTTCATTCTTCATTCTTCATTATTTTTGCAGTTGTCGCCATTGCAGTATCAAAATAATAGGGAATGCTATGCTCTGAAATAGCCCCTACGCGAACCCATTTAGCTTAGCTGTTACCGTAGCGCATTAGCTGATATTTAAACTGTATTAATAAGGGATAATTTTAGTAGTATAATAGTTATTATAAATTCTGAATTGGGTAACATTTATTCCATGAGTTATGACCAATCAACGTGCAGACTACGATAATCCATGGAAAGAGGCAATTTCCTTATATTTCCAACCTTTTATGGCATTTTTATTTCCCGAAATTGAGGAAAACATTGACTGGGATAAAGGCTATGAGTTTCTCGACAAGGAATTCCAACAGATAGCCCGGGATGGGGAAATTAGCACTAGGGAAGCAGACAAATTAGTTAAGGTTTGGCGCAGCGATGGCCAGGAAACTTGGGTACTAATTCATGTGGAAGTCCAAAGTCAATACGAATCCGTGTTTGCTGAGAGGATTTATGTGTACAATGTCTTGATGGAGTCGCTCATGGTCTTTTAAAAGCGGGGATGAAGGTTGGTAGCGCGCTTTTAGCCGTGAAAAAAATCTTTTCAATATTCCGTAATTTTTCTCCGGCGTGGTGTATAATAAAGTAAGTAAAAAAGGTCGATACTGATGATAGTTATAGAGTTCAAGGCATACGGCAAGCAAAAACAATATAATGCGATTGATGAAGCTATAAAAACAGCTAAATTTATTCGCAATAAATGCATCCGTCACTGGATGGATAATAAAGGTGTAAAGAAAACTGATTTAAGTGCTCTTTGTGCTGTCCTAGCCAAAGAATTCCCATTTGCCAATGAACTCAATTCCATGGCTCGACAAGCTAGCGCTGAAAGAGCATGGTCATCGATTGCACGTTTCTATGACAACTGCAAGAAGAAAGTCCCAGGGAAGAAAGGTTTTCCAAAATTCAAAAAGCACTGCCACTCGGTGGAATATAAGACTACGGGATGGAAACTATGTCCAGACAAAAAGTGGATTAATTTTATCGACAAGAAAGGTATTGGAAAACTTAAACTCAAAGGAACATGGGATTTATGGTGTTTGGAAATAAAACTGATAAAAAGAGTTAGGATAGTCCGCCGAGCAGACGGATACTATGTCCAATTTTGTGTCAATACTGACATTTATGAGGAGATAGAATTAACGGGCAAAACTATTGGTTTAGATGTTGGATTAAAAAACTTCTATACCGATTCTAATGGCGATAGTCAACCTAACCCTAGATTTTATCGAAAAGGTGAGAAACGACTAAAATTTCATCAACGTCGGGTTTCCCGGAAAAAGAAAGGCAAGGCCGTAGGCCACGCTTCGCGAACAGCCAACCGTAAGAAAGCCATTAATAGACTAGGCAAGACTCACCTTAATATAAGTAGGCAGCGTGAAGAACATGCCAAGAGACTGGCGCGTTGCGTAGTCCAATCTAACGATTTGGTAGCCTATGAAGATTTGAGGGTTAAAAACTTGGTTAAGAACCACTCTCTTGCTAAATCTATCTATGATGCAGGTTGGTACCAATTCAGAAAATGGATAGAACATTTTGGTACGAAGTTTGGTAGAGTAACTGTTGCAGTCAATCCTTCCTATACTTCGCAAAACTGTTCTAATTGTGGCGAAGTGGTTAAGAAGTCGATTTCTACTAGAACCCATGTCTGTTCGTGCGGATGTGAATTAGATCGTGACCACAACGCCGCAATCAACATTTTGAATCGAGCCTTGAGTACGGTGGGGCACACCGGAACTTGGAATAATATTCCAAACGCTTGGGGAGATTTAGCCTCTACTTTGATTGGTGAAAACCTGTCACAGCAAGCCGAGTCATTGAACCAAGAATCCCCGTCTCGCGATTAGTGGGGAGTGTCAAGTTACTAGTTTTGAACGCCTTGCTCGTCAAGAAGGGATTGAAATCGGCATTTTGGAAAAAGGTCGAGAATGGCTCCTGGAAGTACTTCGGCTTCGTTTTGAAGATGTGCCTAGTGAGTTGGTGGAAACAATCAACCAAATTAAGGAGGACTCGATTTTGACAATGTTGCACAGACAGGCAATTACCATTGCTTCTGTAGAGGAGTTTATGGTTGTGGTTAATCAGCAGCTAGCTTCTGGTGAGCAAAGTTCTTAGGTGCGCTGTAAGCATTCAGCAGTCAGCAGTCAGCAGTCAGCTTTGTGGCATAGGCTTAATGTTTGTGGCACGGGCTTCGACACTGTTACATAACTTAGATTCAACCAATGCTGACCTGTTTTATTCAAAAGCTAATAGCCTATTAGCTGATAGCTGAATCCTTACGGTGCGCTTAACAGAAAGTGGGACAGGAAAATTTGATAAATTATTGGAATGAAGAATGTATAATTTAGAATTTAGAATTGGATTTTTTTTCATTCTTCATTCTTCATTCTTCATTCTTCATTCTTAATCTGATTGTAAGCATTCAGATTAAGAAATTTTCGGTAATACTGATATCATTCCAAACCAACTTAATGGTAAAATGTTCTCCTGCTTCGCCGCTAACTTGCAACTTAAGATTTTCTGTCTCTCTGGCTTGGACTTGAATCACCACAATTCCTTCTTCATCTAGCACCATAATTTGTAAACCTTTGGGGAGAAGGTCTCGACCACCAGCAGGATGCAGCTCAATGGATACATTCATTTTGGGTGATTCTGTCCGATGTAGCTCCACTAATAAAGCGACTTGCTGATCACCCCAGCCGATCTCAGTACCGAGTAGCTTACCTCTTTTCACTCCTGCTGTAGTATGGAATTTGCTACTAGCTTCTTGATGCAGTCGCTCATGGGGGAAACCCCCAAGACCGCGCTGCATCGCTTGGTGAAAGGAGTCACTTCTAAAACTTAAAACTCGCTCTGGGTATTGCTCTAAGATAGTCTCCACGTTTTCCCAACCCGGATCAAAACAATCCTCTAACCACCGCTTTAGTTTTACCACCTTTTGACTGGGTTTTGATCGCTGTGGTGGGCTGGGGTCTAATCTAAAATTGTCTAATCTCAAACTATCCTTAGGGAAGGGAGAAGGGGAAATGGGGAATGGGGAATGGGAGCTATTAGATCCTGAATCCCCTTGCCTTCCGGAACCTCTGCGAAAAACGGGAACTGCTTTGTGGGTTTGTCCTGCTGAAATAATAGTGTGTGACATCAATAAGTTACTCCAATACACTCTGCAATTGTCATCATAATGGCCAGGCAATCGCAAAATTTCTCAGTTTTTGTCTCATTTGTATCAGTTTTAAATTATATAAATTCTACGACTTTTGAGGTACAAATGTCTGGGTTTTAGGGAGCAGGGAGCAGGGAGCAGGGAGCAGGGAGCAGATAAGAGGCAATAGGCAATAGGTTAAAAATATTGTGTATCTGATAGCTATGATAAACGCTATAAGAATGTAGAATTTGAAATTATGCCTTAACCCTTAACCATTCTAAATTCTTCATTCTTCATTCTAAATTCTTCATTTTGCTGGTAATCTCTCTAATTGCTGCTAAATCGGGATAGCATAATATACTATCCATTGCTAGCCAAAGTAAGTACTCGATATTCCCGGCGGGGCCAGTAATGGGAGAGGAGATTAATCCTTTGTACTGCCAACCCAGCTGTTTGGCGGATTCTAGAACGTTTGCGATCGCATCCGCACGGTGATGGGGGTCCCTAACTACTCCCTTTTTTCCGACACGGTCACGACCAACTTCAAACTGAGGCTTGACTAGCAACACTACTTCACGGGGAGGGGATAGCAGTTGCCACAGAGCAGGAAGAATTTTGGTTAAGGAAATAAAGGAAACATCCACTACGCCTAAATCAGCATAGACTTGACTTTGATTCTGGACTGGTGAAACACCGTACAAGTCGGCTGGCTGAAGATAGCGTAAGTTGGTACGTTCTTTCAACACCACCCGCTGGTCATTGCGTAGACTCCAGGCTACTTGTCCATATCCGACATCAACACCATAAACCTGTTTTGCTCCAGCTTTTAGCAAGCAGTCGGTGAAGCCACCGGTAGAAATCCCACCATCTAGGCAAATGCGTCCTTCTACTGAAATTCCAAATACCTCCAAGGCTTTGGCAAGTTTTTGCCCTCCTCTGGATACAAAAGGGGGTTTCTCTTTCACCTGAATCTGAGCGGTGGTCTTAATTTCAGTTCCCGGCTTATCTAATATTTGTCCATCTACCATTACTTCACCCGCACGAATCAGCACCTGAGCTCGCTGTCGGGATTCACACAGGTTAAGGTCTACTAATAATTTATCGAGTCGTTGTTTAACCAATGGGATTGGAAGGTTAGGAGGTTAGGAGGTTAGGAGGTTGGAGGTTAGGAGGTTAGGAGGTTGAAGGTTTTAAGGTTGAAGGTTAGGAGGTTGGAAGGTTGAAGGTTGATGGTTAGTAGAATTCAGAATGTAGTGCGTAGGGTGCGTTAGGGACGGGCGAGCCCTGATTTTTCGCCTCGTAGCCAGTGTTGGGATAGCCCGTCCCGTAACGCACCACCGGGTCTGCACTTGTGATCTCTTTGCAGTTTACCACTGAGATACTTTGGTTTGGGTTGTTGTGTTACCTTCGCTGGTGGAGAAACT
This sequence comes from Moorena sp. SIO3B2, assembly GCF_010692525.1. Classification (NCBI taxonomy): domain Bacteria; kingdom Bacillati; phylum Cyanobacteriota; class Cyanophyceae; order Coleofasciculales; family Coleofasciculaceae; genus Moorena; species Moorena sp. SIO3B2. Next base: position 25,535 of record NZ_JAAHHE010000045.1, on the reverse strand, counting down.
GGAATCGAGTAGTAAATGCGATCGCATCCCAAAGGGAGTGACAAGCCACCTTTTTACCCTTGTTATCACCCCCTCAGGTCTTAATCCCTACTCCCATTAACTTAGGAGCTTTGTAGCTCACCCCATTGAAAACACTATATAATACCGATTTTAAGGACAATATCAAAAACAAGCCGATGTCAAGAAATCCTCTAATTCATATAAATCTGTGTTTTCTAAGTCTTTAGGATGGATGACTAAAGTTAGTTTCCTGGTGACAAACTCCTTCTTAGAAGCCACTACGAATGAAAGAATAATTAACTTCGCTAATGCCATTCGAGGTAAGTTAGTACGAGCTAAGTCCGCTCCAATAACAGGTATAGCAACGTCGATACCATGACCCTTCCGGCGAACTTCTTCCCAAAGACAGCTCAAAGAATTCCAAATGTAGTCAGCATTTGACTGGACTCTCAGGTCATTGCCCATATAGCCGTAAGCTGTCCAGAAATAGCGTTTGTCAGGGGAACCCAATGCTATAGTTGTGCCTATGGGATAACGCCAAGACTTTCCCTTCTTTTTGTTAGGTTCTTTTGTACGTTGAGCTTTGTAGTCCTCCAAGACTGCTTCAATCTCTGTGTCTAATTTAGTAAGGTCATTGCCATAAATGCCCGTAAGAAACTGTCCCTGTACACTAGAAGGTTTGATGACTTCTCCGAGTTCCGTATCGAAAACATCGTTAGCTCCTATGACTAAATGCCCAGGCTGATTAAAAAGATTGCCAATTTTAATTTCTACAACTGAGTCGGGAGAAGACAACGCTTTACACACCGAGCTACGGGGAAAACGCTGAATAACTGCTATCGCCAGGGAGACTACTACTAGTCCCAAGTAGCCAATCCAACCAAAATTCAGACTCTCTGGAAAAAAAAGTGCTACTGGCTCGATAGACAGCCATAAAAGACCAAATATACTGATAAAAGAGCTTCCTATGCGTTTAAGCCCAACCTGAGTCAAGAGTTTGAGATAGAGCATCAATTCTTCAAGATGTGTATCCAGTCTGTGTAGAAATTCTACTATACCCACCCTTCAGGTAAATCTTGGGATATAGAAACTTTCAGGGCAGCTTCAAAAGCCTTATTCGCAAGCTCTAGATTCTCGACTTGCTCCCCTCGGATTCGCTCCCGATAAACCATACCTAGACGGTATTGCATGATTGTCCACTCGTTAGGTAACTTTTCGGGATTGATCAGAGTCAGAGCTTCTTCAAATGCCGCGATCGCCTGTTCCTGATTTTCTGGTTGCTCTTCCCCAGGGATATTTAGATAGGTTATCCCCAGGTTATTTAACACCATTAATCTTTCTTGCGGAAACTCTCCAGAAGTGAATACAGTAAGAGCGTCTTGGAAAGCATCAATAGCCAAATGCTTATTATCAGCAACTTCACCCTGAAGCCGATGATAATAGGCATCCCAAAAAGTTTTGATTTTTCGCCCAATATTGAGGAAATTTATCCAATTCAAATGCTTTGATTGCTTGCTCCACATTATCAGTTGGATGTCCTTGAGGATTTTGTAGTAAACAGACACCAAGCCAATGTTGCAGCTCTGCCCAACCATATTGCCTCTTCCAAATTTCCTGTTTCCTACCTGGATTATCATCCCCACCTAGTCCCAATTCAGAAAATGTTTGGCTAAAACGATCTAATCCCTGCCTATAAAGTAGTTCTACTTGGGGCATTTTTATTGGTTTAGATATCTAACAAATATAATAAATAATCGTTCGATTGATGAGTAAAATTACCTAGCAATTTTTTTTATATTAGTCTCTCAGGGAGCAGTTTCCTTTGACCTCTATAACCTTAGTTTCTTTGTTCTTGTATCTTGACCTTCTCGTCCCACGAAATTCAACAGTCATTAAGTGATTTTTGATAGGACCTAGCTTGAGTTCCAATATATGCTCAACTATACCGCTCATTTTGAGCTCATAAACTGCCGTAAGTCTTGCGATTCTCAAGAACTTCTCTTTTTGCCTTTTTCGCTTTTTCCATAGCTCGGCGAAATTAATTGGCTCTATAAGCTTTCCTCCAGCGGAACAGTTAATAAGAGAATCGACCCTCAAATAATCTTCCTGATTGGATAGCAAACTGTCATCATTGAGCAGTAAAATTTTCACGCGCATTTCAGCGATTTCGTCAGCACTATAATACTTACCATTATTTGAGCCAACTGTTATGTCTTGAAAAAGATTTTCCTGAGACTGTTTGATTGGTGATAGAGCAATACAAAATAGATTTTTGCCCCCAGTGGATGTTAATATAACATCCTTTACTTCAGTAATTGAAGCTTCCTCCTGATAGGCATAACTGATTTGTGAGTAGTGGGGAAATTGGTCATGTTTTAGATCTTTTAAATTCGCCTGTTCTTCCAGATCGTTTGTTGTGATTTGAACTGAAATAGTCCCATCTGATTGTGTTTCTAATGATTTCGCTAAGTAATAGTTATTATTTAACAAAATCCAATTACCTGAAGTTGTTACGCTTTGTACAGTAGCTTTTGTAGAGGGAGAGTTAGGAGTTGAGGACTTTTTTGCTGCCGTGGAGGCCGAATTTGATTTTCTACTTTTATTAGCCGTAGTGGATGACTTTTTTCGTTCCGTTGTAGCTGTTTTTCCTTTAGTATTTTCCAACCACTGTAACAAATTTTGACGAAATATGTCGCGAAAATTTGCTGGTTGTTTGTAATCTTTTGCTGAAGGGGTGACGAAACAGGCTGAAATGCCTGGTATGTAAAGGTAGTACCACTTTATGGTAGAAAAAAGGTAGGTCTTCTATTTGCAACAAAACCTACCTGTTGACAATGTTACCCGAATTCTACCAAAACCACCTAAAAAGTCAATTTACTCTAGCAGAATATATTTTCTTAAAAATTTTCGTCAATCTCTTACAGTCAATTAAAAAAGTTAGTTTGGAAAAGTTAGCCAATGCTCTCCCTTTACCTATTAAATTTGAAAGTAGAAGAAAAAGAATTCAAAGATTATTATTGTTGCCCAACCTAACAATTGAAAAAGTTTGGTTGCCAATAGTTGAAAAATTCTTGAAAATCTACTTTACCGATGATCAAATAATTTATGTAGCAATGGATAGAACGAATTGGGGTAGCATCAATTTATTAATGGTTAGCTTCATTTGGGATAAAAGCGATGCAGCGCGGTCTTGGGGGTCCCCCCCATGAGCGACTGCATCAAGACAGAGCGTTTCCAATATATTTTACATTGTTACCAAAGTTAGGTAGTAGTAATTTAAAAGAGCAAAAAAGTATTTTATCAAAAGTTATTCCAATTTTTAAAAACTATAAAATCTGTGTATTGGGAGATAGAGAATTTTGCTCTGTTAAATTAGCAAAGTATCTCCAGGACTTTGGTGTATATTTTTGTTTGCGTTTAAAAAAGAATGAATTTATTGAGGATCAAAAAAATCGTTGGATTGAATTAAATAATTTAGGTCTAGTCCCTGGAGTTTCTTTGTTTATCAAAGGAGTTAGAGTGACTAAAACTCGTGGTTTACTAGGTTTTAATGTCGCCGGAAAATGGCAACGTAAAATTAAGGGATTAGCCCCAAAAGAAGCATGGTTTATTTTGACAAATTTTGATAATTTGGAGTCCGCTATTTCCGCTTATAAAAAAAGATTTGATATTGAGGAAATGTTTAGAGATTTTAAGACAGGTGGTTATAACTTGGAAAATACTAAGGTTGAGGGTGAACGCTTTATTTCTCTAGTTTTATTGATAACTATAGCTTATACTTCTGCAACGATTGAAGGTCAACATATTAAACGAAAAGGAATGCAGAAATATGTTGGTCGTGTCAAAGAATATGGTCGCAGGGAGCGGAGACATAGCAGTTTTTATGTTGGTTTATACGGTCAAACCTGGGTGAATCTTAAGGATGTTTGTCTAGAATTAGTAACTGAATTAATCAGACTAAATCCTAATAAACGAAAATATTATCAACGAGGTCTAAGGGCTAGGTCGCTTATAGAGTCTGCGTTTTAACTTATTTCGTCACCCCCCCAGAATCTTTTGTTAATGCCTTGCGCTGAATTTTGTTCTTGAAATCCAGCACCTTTTCTCGCTGTTTCAGTTTCTCCTTTGTATTTAGATTCGCTGATGCCTCTCGAAAATAAAACCAGATATTGGGTTTCTCATCTTTCTCAAAAGCCGCAACTGCTCGTTCGTATTCTTCCACAGTTCCAGACTCGGCACTGCGCGTGGGAGTGCCCAAGCGATTCCACATAATGCACACAAATAGCTCATACTCTTCCATGTTAGCTATCTGAGCATTGAGTACAGCTTGGCCACCCTCACCATAGCCCGGATAGGTATTTTTTTCCGAACGTACTACTTGTAGCATCACACCTTTACTCAGAGCAGTAGTTCGGTTAATTTCCTCCACTACTTTTTCTACATAGTCCCGCTCCCTTCTTACATCACTAGGGGAAGCCAGGAAAATTTTTAGTAGTTCTACTTGGGGCATTGTTTATTAGTTTAGGAATATAAATACTATGGTAATCGAGCCAGTAGTGAGTAAGATTACATGGCTAAGAAGGGCGTTGCATAAATGCGGGATGATTTTAATAGTTTTGTGGAATGGTCATCTTAGTAGAATGGGCATCTTGCCCGTGTCATTGGAATGGGGATCTTGCTGTAGAATGGGCATCTTGCCCGTTTCAATTCCCGGGCAGGCATCCTGCCCACTCTACTCCTATTGATCGGGCGGGCATCCTGCCCACTCTACTCCTATTCAATATTTTCGGACGGGCATCCTGCCCACTCTACTGCTATTCATTCTTTTCCCGATTCCCGATTCCCGATTCCCCACTCCCGATTCCCCACTCCCCAAAATCACAAAACCCCACAAAGACATAACCTTGCAGGGCTTCATGATATTCTATTTGGTGGCGGGAGGCGGATTTGAACCACCGACCTTCGGGTTATGCGTACCAACTACAACTTTCGTTGCCTGGATCTTCCAGTTTGTGGTCTGGACTGTCCCTTCACCCTCGCCTTAAACGTTAGGGTGCCTGCCTAACCAGTCTCTACACCTTCTCCCTTTGGGAGCTTGGCTCGGGATTACCTCGCTACAGGCTTCCCCGAATTTGACAGGTAAACACACGGAGATTTATCTTCGTGCCGCCCATGCTCAAGCAAGCTATTAAGCGTCTAGCTAACTTGATTGTTGAGCCCGACGAGCTACCAGGCTGCTCTATCCCGCGTCGTCTTTTTTACTATAACACCTAATTTCCAAAAGTGGCAAGGGGAAATTGGAAATTTCTCAAATTAATTCTATCAGCTATCAGCTATCAGCTATCAGCTATCAGCTATCAGCTATCAGCTATCAGTCATCAGCTATCAGCTATCAGCTATCAGTCATCAGCTATCAGCTATCAGCTATCAGCTATCAGCTATCAGCTATCAGCTATCAGCTATCAGTCATCAGCTATCAGCTATCAGCTATCAGCTATCAGTCATCAGCTATCAGTCATCAGCTATCAGTCATCAGCTATCAGCTATCAGCTATCAGTTATCAGCTATCAGTCATCAGCTATCAGCTAAAGGCCGTTGGCCACGCTACTTGAGGTGCTATCAGCTATCAGCTATCAGCGCGAGCCTAAACCTGACCGCTGACCGCTGACCGCTGACCGCTGACCGCTGACCGCTGACCGCTGAATGCTGACCGCTGACCGCTGACCGCTGACCGCTGACCGCTGAATGCTTATATGGAGGGAGTCGGGAGTGATCAGCTCACCCCTTAAGGCATAGATAACTCACCAACCACTTCTAAACGCTTGTATTTACTGAGATTAATAAACATCGACTCCAAGGTATCTGCTACCGAAGGAGTAATCCAAGCCATTTGCTTAAGTAGGGCAATGGCTGCAGCATACTTAGCAGATTTGCCACCATCGAGGACTTTAATGGCTAGACCCATATTCTCCCCAACGCGACCGATACACTGAACCCCTTGTGCTCCCGATTTACTGACCAGTTCCCCTTCGGATAATCGCATCAGTTCTGTATCAAATCCCCCATCCCCGGACACCATCTGGGGATGACTGATCATGGCGCGGACAATACGCTCCATGGCCAGATTATTACCAGAAGAGAGCAGAGCGTACAATAATGCCATTTGCCGTAGCTGTAAAAAATAAGTCGGAGCGTTACAGTCGTCGTGAGCGAGAATTAACTCTTGCTCCGGCATCTGTAGCAGCTCCGCTACTTGGCTTAAGATTAACATTTGCACGGGATGATTATACTCCAAATAGCTCTTGATTAGCCACTGCCTTTGTTGACAAACAGCCAACATTCCAGCATGTTTACCGGAACAGCAATGCTGGAGTGAACTTTCCTGGCCTGGGGGAATGGGACACTGTAGTGCTGATGGGTCAACATCACAGCGCCAAAGAATATTAAAGACTTGCCTGACCTGCTCCATCGTGCCGTGATGGGAACTACACATAATAGCCAAGTCTCGGTCCGTGAGATTGTAACGCTCAAGGGTACCTGTGGTAGTGACCGCTAAGGCTTGGAAAGGTTTGAGTGCAGAGCGAATAAATGTCGAGGTTTCTGGGTTACCCGCAACATATAACATCCGTCCCCGGTCATCACACACAACCGCTTGAGCTGAATGAACTGATTCGATAATGCCTTCCCGTAGTAAACGGACTTCTAAGGCTCGTGTTTGAGTACGTTTTCCCCTGGTCATGGATTAGACTTAAAGCTACCCTATAGCTTAGTTGGAGCAATCGAGCTAGGTGGCTGATAACACACGCCAAATGATATTGCCACCAATCACGACTATAATCAAAAATCCGAACGTCCAGTATAAACGTCGCAAAATTGGTTGGAGTTCATAAGAAACAATTAAGCGATCGCGAGCCAAAATTTCTGGGGTTTTTGTCCAGGTTTGACCGTCATACCAGCCTGACTCCTCGTAGACAATGGTTTCTCTGATCAAGCGATCGCGTACATAGAACCAACCCAGGTATAGCCGCAGCAAGGCTAAAATCAAGAATATACTTGCTCCTGCCCCGCCACAGAGCAGAAACTTGATTATCGCTTTTTGCGGTGGAAAACTCACTGCTGCTATCGGCCCTGAAATCAGCCAGCTCAACCCCCAAACCCAAGCCAGCTTCATCACATAATTTGGTAGTTCCAGCCTTACCCAGTTAAAAAACCAAGAGTCCCTTAGTTCTTGGTATTCATTTATGGGTTGCTGCTCTTCTGGAACAGGACATACATAAACGGGAGATTTCATGATTATTTTTTTGTGAGTGCTGCAATTAGGATGCCTGAAACTCAATCTGTTCCGCGTGGCCCCAGAATGCTTCGAGATTATAGAACTTGCGTTCTTCAGGCAGCAAGATATGGACAATCACGTCACCGTAATCTTGAAGTATCCAGATTCCCTCTGCTTTTCCTGCTGTTCGCACAGGTAAACGGTTCCATGCCTCTTCTACTTGCTGTTCAATCCACTGAGAGATTGCCCTGACCTGTACCCTAGAAAACCCGGTCACAATTACAAAGTAATCTGTGATGTAAGATACCTCTGAGACCGACAGAATCACCAGATCTGCACCCTTGCGGTCATCTGCTGCTTGAGCAACGGTTAATGCTAACCCATAGCTAGCATCCTGGTTTTCGGTATCAGGGGTTACTAAGGTGGAGGGCTTATTATTTTGATCTCTCATTAAGCGTTTAATTCCTCGCTTTACAAAACAATCTGTTCTAATAGTAATTAAGTTTTCTTGTGCTTAATCACTTGCTGTACAATTCTTTTCATTTCTTTTCGTTGCTTCTTCATTTGACACTCACACTGCTGTTGACGAAACGTTCCTTAAAGCTAGGCACATGGGACTTTAGGTATTTACACAATCTTTCTTACCGTCTCTTTTAGCTGTTGTCTTCCTGGACATCTGTTGAGCCCAGTTGCGAGTCAATATCATACGTTGGTGAATGGGACGAGGACTCTCTAGCAGGAATTTTAAAGAGTAGTCACAGGCTAACCAAACAGTTTTGTATAGGTCTTGCTTAGAGAGATTTCGTAAGGCTTGTAAATCCGGTGTCTCACCACGACCTGGCTCAATAGTATCAGCAATAAACACAACACAACTGAGGGGGGTCATACCCTCACGCCCTAAGGTATGGAGAGCGATCGCTTGCAATACTGCTTCATCTTTGACTCCAAATTGCTCTTGGGCAACAATAGCACTGACATCTGCATGCAATAAATGAGGCGCGGCTTCACAGACTGGATCGACTTCTATGCCGTTATCTCTAGCCATTTGCAACAAGCGCTCAGGCTTAAAGCATTTGGCTAGGTCGTGCAACAACCCTGCTTGAGCTGCCTGCTGAGCATTGAGATGATGAAGCTCAGCGAGTTCAACAGACATCTGTTCAACCCGCAATATATGCTGTAGCCGAGAAGACGGTACATTATCTGCTAACCAGGTCAACACCTGATCACGCATCACCTTAAAAAACTCCTAATAAGTAACACTGGCTAATTAGTGTTTAAGAAAAATTTAACAGTTTTTCTTTAGCTAGAGGATACTAACCCATACGTCTATTCAAACATTTTCTCAAGACTTTAGCAATAAAATGTTAAAGGAAAGGGAGTAGGGAATCGGGAGTCGGGAATCGGGAGTCGGGAATCGGGAGTCGGGAGTCGGGAGTCGGGAGTCGGGAACTTGACAACAAAAATTCTCACAATTCCTAAAGGTATTGCTATATAGGGGTTTTTAACTTAATGAGGTACACAGGATTTTTTCCCTGTTTCCTGTTATCTGTTCCCTGTTATCTGTTATCTGTTCCCTGTTCCCTAAAAGCTTAGGTGCGCTCTTACCATTAAGAATTAAATTCGCCAAGGTCAAGCGCACCTCAAAAATTTGTAGCTTACGTAATTGAAAATTGCTATAGTAATCATTTAGGATTGCTATAGCAAAAAAACCTTAGCTATCAGCTAAATCGGGAAAGACTTCTCGCACTGCTGGATGAACCAACTGGTGATTCTGGACATTAACGCCCTTGGCTAAAGCGGGATTATTTTCCAGAGTGCTCAACCCCTGATTGGCCAGACTGAGTACGTAGGGGAAAGTACTATTGTTTAGAGCCACAGTTGATGTGCAGGGAACAGCTCCAGGCATATTAGGCACCCCATAGTGAACCACACTCTCCTCGATATAAATGGGATTGGTATGGGATGTGGGTTGTAATGTTTCAATACAGCCTCCCTGATCCACAGCAACATCTACAATCACTGAGCCATTAACCATTTGTTTGACCAGAGAGCGCGGCACTAAAATGGGGGCGCGACGACCAGGGACTAACACTGCCCCAATCAGGAGGTCAGCATCAGTAACAGCTGCCTCAATTTCTGCTGAATTGCTGTAGAGGAGTTCCACTCTTGAGCCAAAGATGGTTTCTAAATAACTCAACCGTTGAACATTAATATCAAAAATCTGTACTCTCGCTCCCATCCCCACAGCTATTTTGGCGGCTTCTGTACCGACAACTCCGCCACCAAGAATTACCACCTTACCTGGTCTGACTCCGGGAATACCCCCCAACAGCACCCCTCTTCCCCCCTGCTGACGCTCCAGAAATCTGGCTCCAAATTGCACGGAAAGACGACCAGCAATGATGCTCATCGGGGTTAGCAGCGGTAGGGTGTGGTCTGGGAGTTCTACGGTTTCATATGCGATCGCAATCACCCCCGATTGCAGCAACTTCTCGGTTAAAGGGCGGTCAGCGGCTAAGTGTAGATAAGTAAACAACAGCTGTCCTTTTTGAAGCAAGGGATACTCTGGCTCTAAGGGTTCTTTGACTTTGACTACGAGTTCCCGATTCCAAGCCTCAGCAGCCTCTAAGACAATTTTGGCTCCCTGACGCTGATAGTCCTCATCGGTAAAGCCAGCACCAGTGCCAGCATTAGTTTCAACGAAAACTGTATGACCCGCTTCTTGTAAAACCCTGACACTACTGGGGGTTAATCCCACACGAAACTCTTGATCTTTCGTTTCTTTGGGAACACCTATTTCCATGCTTTTACCTCTTGGGATTACTGGTGCTGTATCTATATGTGATCTAAATGTTAAAATTAGTGAAGTTAAGTAACTCTACTATAGCTTGGCAACTTTTATCACTATGACGCAACCCCAACCCTCTAAAGTCCCTCAAGTCCAGTCACCTAAGTTTGGGTTTAATGATTACGCAGAACGCTTGAATGGTAGAGCTGCCATGATTGGTTTTATTTTGACTCTGGCAATTGAATACTTTACTGGTCAAGACTTATTAACCTGGTTAAGCTTACACTAAAACTAGTCGGAGAGTCGGTCAGTGGAAGAGTCGGTTAGAGAAAAAATCCCTTTAGCTACTGGCCTACTCCTGTAAGCTCAAACATAACTGCTCCCATCGTTTCAAAAATTAGCAAAATTGATCTTGAATTTCCCGGTTGCTCTGGGGATATCGAAGAATTATAGATATCAGATATATCTCAGTAACAGTATAGAAGTCCCCCAACTAAGTTATTGCTCTAGTTGGGCAGTTCTGGCCTATTCTGTTAAAAAAGAAGTAAATCTGTGAAATAGAGTAAGTAGTAAGCCGTGATAAATGCTTTATGGCATCGAGTGTTGAAGTCAGCTTATCGTAAAGAGCCAATCTCAGGCTTCATCGTGATTATCGGAGCGGTGGATGCTGTCATTGGTGGTGTAGGCGGACGCTGGTCATTATTCAGTTTTGGACTGATGATGGTGGGAATAGCAGTGGTAGTCCGTTGGTGGCAAAGCCAAAGTCAGCAAACTGAACTGGCTGAGCAACCTGTGGAGCGGTATCTTCCCCCCAGTTCTTCCCGTCCACCATTACCAATGTTGAGTGCTGTCAAGCGTCAAGCACCTCGACGTCAACCACCTCGATAGGTCAGGCTGTTTTAAGATCAAACTGTTCATCCCTAAGGGAATAGGGGAAACAAAGGGGAAAGCATAGTCAACAGTGGTCAGTTACCAATTACCAATTACCAATGATCTTGTCACCAATTCATCAGAGGACTGGCTCAAAATTGGTCAGGTAGCTAGTCATAGCGGGTTGCCCGTGAAGACCATTCGCTATTACGAAGAGATTGGTCTGCTTAGGCCAGTCACAACCCGCTCCCCTTCTGGCTATCGCCTGTTTACCAACCAGGTGCTGAATCGACTGGCTTTTATTAAACGCGCTCAATCCCTAGGACTTAGCCTTAGTGAGATTCAAGACATCCTCAAAATCCATGACTTTGGTGAGTTACCTTGTGGAGCAGTTAAGCAGCATCTACTGCTCAAAATTGAGGGAATCACTGAACAAATAGAAGCATTGGAACTACTAAAGTCCGAGTTGTTGGGTATAATCTCCGGTTGGCAAGAACATCCCCCTGACGCGGTGAAAAGTAAGACGATTTGCCCTAACCTTGGCCAATAGGCCACGCTACGCGAACAACAACCATGAAAAAAATACCGTTGGCGATTTTGGGAACTGTGCTCGGGATCATGACAGTGGTCACCAGTACCACCTACGCTAGGGAATCAAGACTGGGGCTAATGGTTGCAGCTATACCGGAAATGGCTTCATCCCAGGCTCAATCTTGGAGAACTCCTCAATTGGTGCGTACCATTACAGCCCATTCTACCGCTGTGGATGCTCTGTCATTTAGTCCTAGTGGGCGAGTGCTACTCAGTGGGGGGAGCAGGAGTGATGCCCATCTGAAATTATGGTGGCTGAAAACCGGTCGTGAAATTGATAGCCTGCGAGTACACCAAACCTCAGTGTCTGACATGGCTTTTAGTGCTGATGGGACAATTCTGGCTAGTGTCGGGGAGGATGGTGGGGTCAACTTGTGGCAATGGAATCAGCAAGACTACACAGGAGACTATACCCGTACTTTTCTAGGGCATAGAAGCAATTTGCTTTCCCTAGCTATGACCTCAGATAGTAAGGTGTTAGTGACTGGGGGATTGGATGGTATTCGGGTGTGGGACCTCAGAAACCAACGTCCCCTTTACACTCTGGCAAATTTTGATCATCCAACCTATTCCCTAGCGCTTCATCCCAAGGCCGAAACCTTGGTCAGTGGACTCAAAAATGGCACGATTAAAATTTGGAATCTGAACACAGGACAACCGCTTTACGTGATTCGAGCTCATCAAGGTATCACTAGTGCCCTAGCCTTTACCCCTAATGGTAGAACCCTAGTCAGCAGTGGTTATGACGGTAAGATTAGGGTCTGGGATACAAAGACTTGGCAGCTTAAGTATACCTTGGCCAAACATACTGGCAAAATTCGTGCGATCGCAATTAATCCAGTTAATGGCACAATTCTGGCTAGTGCTAGTCGTGATGGGGTTCGGTTGTGGAATTTGAACACTGGTAAGCAGATTGCTTGGTTGACTGGACATCAAGATTGGGTACAATCCGTTGCCTTTAGTCGGGATGGACGTTTACTGGCTACTGGGGGATTTGATCGGACGATAAACATTTGGCAGGCGAATACAACAGAGGTAGCAGTGACTCAGTAAGGGATTTGCTTGTCAAAACAATATCAATTACAGTAGCGTGGGCAAACTTCCATTATCTAGAATACTCAAAATAACTAAACTAGTTTTGCCCACCTTACAAGCTAAACAAGATCATGACAGATAAATCGAATAATCTTGCTATTATTCATTTCGATGGTGTCAGCAAAAGACGAACTAATCAGTCCGCCTGTGGTGCTATAATTCAGTATCAAGGTGAGGTTTATCCAGTGTCTCAATACGTAGGATTTACTACCCAAAACCAAACTGAGTATATGGGACTAATCCTTGGACTACAGAAGACTCTAAAGCTTGGAGCAAAACAAGCCAAAATCTATGGAGATTGCGAACTAGTAATTAACCAGCTCCATGGGGATTATATGGTTAAAAACAACAATTTGGTTAGCTTTCATACCCGAGCAAAAACCCTTCTTGATAAACTTGATTTCTACGAATTAATCTGGATTAACAAAACCCAAAACCTTGAAGCTGACCAGTTAGCTAATGACTGTATCGATTTGGAAAAGTCCTAGAAGTAAACGTAAGCATTCAGCTGACAGCTGTCAGCTGAATGCTTACCTCAGTTATCTTTTGATGCCTGCTCCTCTTGCAACAGTTGCTCTTTGGAATCTGCCCAGTAGGCAGCGTAAGTCCAAACTTCCTCGTTATCGTTTTCTTTGCTTTCTACTGACCATCGATAAATAGCTGATTTCGGCTCAACCCCAATTTCTATAAGCTTGGCACCCATATAGTACTCCATCTGGTTTTTGGTCATATACTTGACCCCAGTAGGCTCATTCTTTTTTACGGTTCGGGACATGAAAGCCTTGGTATGTTTTGCCATTTTGTTTCTGTTTTGGATTTGAATATTAAGAATTGCTGATGTCTTGCATCCGTTCTTGACTAATCTCTAGCAAGACTTAGACACAATTCTTAATATTCTAATGCTTGAAGCGAGAAAAGAGTTAGGTAAAGTACCCTACTTCCGGTATTTTCGGGCTGCGCAACGGCTGAACACCTAGTGATGGGATGGGCTTGATTGTTGCCAGACTTTGCTGCTGCTGTACCATGGGATTGACCTTTGGTCACGCTATAGGCATTGCCGACGCTGCGCGTTCGCGTAGCGTGGCCTACGGCCAAACGCGATTGACCTTTGGTCACGCTTCGCGATCGCATTAGTCGCATTAGTATGAAAAAAAGGATGAAGGTCAGCAGTTGCATTCAGACCAGTCTACCAAAGGCACTGCCAACGGCAATTGTGGCTTATCATCCAGTGGCCAGATCCCTCAGTGTTGAGGAACTAATCAACCGCAATTTCCATCACGAGTGAGGTGCACAGGATTTTTTTCCACTCCCTCCTTCTCGTGCGGTGAAACCACTACTAACAAAACTCTTCCCCCTACTCCCTACTCCCTACTCCCTACTCCCTACTCCCTACTCCCTAAAACCAATGTATCTGGGAAAATTGAACCTTAAGCCGGTCTACTGGCTCTTAGGGCTAATCTTGGCAGTCATCCTCCTATGGGCACTACCCAAGCCCTGGCACGCTGCCAGTTTATCCACTGACCCGAAAGTATTGCATGTCCTCAATCGTGTTAGTTTTGGTCCTCGCCCTGGGGACATCGAACGGGTGAAATCCATGGGGGTTGATGCCTATATTCAGTCCCAGCTTTCCCCAGAATCTATCCCTGAACCGCCACAACTGAGGAAACAACTCAATAATTTAGAAACCCTGGAACTGAATCCAGTGGAGGTATGGAAAGGCTATGCACCACCACAAGGTAAAAAGAAACGGCAGCTGAGTCAGCAACAGCGCAAGCAGGCTCAAAAGCGATCGCAAATACCTAGGCAGCAGGGATTGGAAGCCCGTTTAATCAGAGCGATCGCTAGCCCTCAACAGCTTCAGGAAGTAATGGTAGACTTCTGGTTCAACCACTTCAATGTTTTTGATAGCAAGGGATTAAATCGGATCTGGGTTAGTTCCTTTGAACAAGATGCCATTAGACCCCATGCCCTTGGTCGTTTTCGGGATTTGTTAGGTGCTACAGCTCACCATCCCGCCATGCTTTTCTATTTAGACAACCACCAAAACACTGCACCAGGAAGTCCAGGAGCTCGTGGTCGATACAAAGGGCTGAATGAAAACTATGCTCGGGAACTGATGGAACTCCACACCCTAGGAGTAGATGGTGGCTACACCCAAGAGGATGTAATTACCTTAGCGCGGATCTTGACTGGCTGGACTACTGACCGTGAGGGTAAGCACGGTGACAGTAGAGGATTTTATTTCCAAAGTAAGCGCCATGATTATAGTGATAAGATTTTGCTGGGTACACCGATTCCAGGTAGCGGCAGCCTAGAGGGAGAGCAAGCCCTAGATCTGCTGGCTCGTCATCCCTCCACCGCCCATTACATTAGCTACAAATTAGCCCAGTACTTTGTAGCTGATCAGCCACCAGCAAAGCTAGTAGACACTCTAGCCCAACGCTTTTTGAAGACCGATGGGGATATTCGTAAGGTTCTAGAAACCCTATTTCAAAGCCCTGAATTTTGGGATACTCAGTATTACAACAGTAAATTTAAATCCCCCTATCACTACATCATCTCAGCAGTGCGAGCTACAGGCAGTAAAAAGCCCAAATGGAAAACCCTCTCTGGTATTATCCGTCAGCTAGGAATGCCCATCTACGGCTGCCCAACTCCCAATGGCTACAAAAACACTGAGAAGGCTTGGCTCAGTCCAGATGGGATGATTCGCCGGGTCAGCTTTGCCACTGCATTAGCCAATGGTAATTTCGAGCAGCGTCAACCTAAAGAAAAGCGTAAACCTGTAGATGCTGTCCAACTCAGGAAAACCCTAGCCAATCACTTTTCTGACCAAACCAAAGAAGTCATCAACACTAGTCCAGCCAAGCTACGAGCCGCCTTGATTTTAGGCAGTCCAGAAATGATGTATCGGTAGTATCTTAGGGAACAGGGAATAGGGAATAGGGAACAGGGAATAGGGAATAGGGAATAGGGAATAGGGAGTAGGGAGTAGGGAGTAGGGAGTAGGGGTAAGAAAATTGACTGCACCTCATAAGTCTGAATAAGTCTGATAAACGCTATCTTTTTTGAAGAAAAACTGATTAATTATGACTTGTTATTTAAAATTTTTAAATCAATGTTTAAGTTGAAATTTGCAATTTTTATATAAGCTATTTAGAGAATTGAAAAATAGCTCATGAAACCAAATCCTGATTTATTATAATACCAAAAATTCCTTGAATCTCTTTCCTAACTCTTCCCAGATCCGCTGTTCCCAGATCCGCTGTTCCCTCTTCTTTATTACCGATTCCCGATTCCCGATTCCCGATTCCCGATTCCCTAAAAAAATCTACCTCACCTCATTGAAAACCGCTAGATAAAACCAACAATGAAAAGACGCAAATTATTAAAACAAGCTAGCTTCCTAACTGCTGGGGGAATGATCTCTATGGGGAGTTGGGTAGCCAGAGGATTAGCAAATACAGCAAATGCTAATCACCGTAAGCGACTGATTGTTATTTTCCTGCGGGGTGGCATAGATGGACTGAATGTAGTTGTGCCATACCAAGACGCTGATTACTACCAAGCGCGACCGAGAATTGCGATTCCTCGCACCGGGGAAAAAGGGGGAGTCTTGGATTTAGATGGTTACTTTGGCTTACATCCAGCTCTAGCTGATCTGATGCCTCTTTGGAAACAGAAAAGTTTAGCCTTTGTTCACGCCAGTGGTTCACCAGACTCCACTCGCTCCCATTTCGATGCTCAGGATTACATGGAAAGTGGCACCCCAGGGATTAAGAGTACAGATGATGGCTGGATGAATCGACTATTAGGGACAATTCCCAAGGAAATACCAACTCAAGCGGTGAATATGGGCACAACAACGCCACGGATTCTATCCGGTCAGATGCCAGTGGCTAATTTACCGATGGGGAGAAATTATAATCACAAGCTGCCTGTAGACCGTCCCCAAATTGATGCTGCTTTTGATCAGCTCTATCGTGGTAATGATGCGATTAATCTAGCTTATCAGGAAGGAAGTGAAGCACGGAAGATACTGCTGGCTGAGCTAAAGGAAGAAATGATGGCAGCTAACCGGGGAGCACGACCTTCCTCTAAATTTGTTGGTGATAGCCGCAAATTAGCCAAGCTGATGGTGGGGGATGCTAAGACCCAACTGGCATTTTTGGCCTTAGGTGGCTGGGATACCCATGTTAACCAGGGCCGTAGTCAAGGACAGCTGGCTCGAAAACTTAAGCCTCTCGGACTTGGGTTGGCTACTCTAGTCAAAGCCTTAGAACCGATTTATGCCGATACTGTGATTGTGGTGATGTCAGAATTTGGCCGTACCCTGGCAGAGAATGGTAACAAGGGTACTGACCATGGACACGGGAATGTGATCTGGGTCTTGGGTGGAGGAGTTCGCGGTGGTAAGGTCTATGGAGAGTGGCCCGGTTTGGCTGAATCCCAGTTGTATGAAAAACGGGACTTAGCAGTAACTACGGATTTTCGTGACGTGCTGATGCCTGTGCTCAGGGAACATATGGAGATTGGAGACTCGAATTTAGCCCAAATCTTTCCTGGTTTTAGGTCTAATCAGAATCTGGGGCTTCTGTAGGGAAACAGAAGTGTCGGGGGAGGGGAGTGCGATCGCACCTCAAGCAGCGTCGGCAATGCCTATAGCGTGACCTAAGGTCAATCGCGTTTTAGTTGATGCCTCGACAAACAGTGCGATCGCGAAGCGTGACCAAAGGTCAATCGCTTTTTAGTTATAGCAGTCGAAGTAAAGCTTAAGACATCTTCTGCTCCCTGCTCCGAACGCGCCCCGCGTGGCCTACGGCCTCAGTCCCTGCTCCCTTTCAACCAAAAGACTATGTCCTAAACTATACTTCCCTTGCTATAAAACCTCGACAAAGACTTCGTACGCTTTTTAGTGAAGCCTCGACAAAGAGTGCGTTCGCACCTCAAGCAGCGTCGGCAATGCCTATAGCGTGACCAAAGGTCAATCGCTTTTTAACTGGAGTTTAGACTAACTGGGGTTTCCCAAGAATGCGATCGCTAATCCAGAATGCGATCGCTAATCCAGAATGCGATCGCTAATCCAGAATGCGATCGCTAATCCAGAATGCGATCGCTAATCCAGAATGCGATCGCTAATCTAGAATGCGATCGCTAATCTAGAATGCGATCGCTAATCTAGAATGCGATCGCTAATCTAGAATGCGATCGCTAATCTAGAATGCGATCGCTCACCCAAGCAATAGTGTGCTCTGAGGGGGTTCCCTGGTCGCCCGAGGCTTTGTGAGTCACGACTATGGTCGTCCGGTAGTGCATCAGCAAAGTGTGGGTATGCCGCGCAAGTCATTCCAACTCCAAGGGGCGATCGCTAACCCAGACCTTTGTGCCGCCGTATTGCCAAAGCGACTATGAACCCAAATCCAATTGAAATAGCTGACTACCAACCTTACTGTTGCCAAGGTCTGCTCCCAGACCTTGGCAAATTTATTCTGTCGCCGATGCCCGAGACCCGTCTGCTGTCGGACAATCCCGTTAGTTCGCTCTAGTTGTTGGGTCTGCTCTTTACCGATGATGTGTCTTACTTGTGGAGGTAAAACTCGCGCTATATCCACCCCAATCATCAGTACGCCATTGTTGACAATCGGTTTTTCCTTCTGTATTCACTATTAATTCTTCGATGAATTGGTCAGTATGTTTACCTACTCTAGCTGCCAGAATTAAGCCCCTTGATGATGCTTGAGTCATTCCAATCCAACAGTCTCCTTCTTTCAATTCATTGGACTGACAGCGAAATTGTTTTTTTGGACAAATGACCAAAATTCATCACCGCTGATTTGTGAGGTTTCAATCTTCTGTACACGGGCATTATGAATCATTTGTCCAATCACCGTAGCTGCTCGCAGCAGGCGTTCCTACCGTATTGTAGGCGAGATTAGTCGTCCGACTGACTCCTCTCAAACTACTTCCCTCTGCATGAGCCTGTAGAACCGTGTGAATTGTTTCGGGTTCAATTTTTCGGCGATAGTAAAGAGTATCAAAAGTAGAAGTGAACGTTTGTTGGCACACTCGACAGTAGTACCGTTGGCTTCCCTTACTAGTTTTGACCTGTTTATGGGTCTTATGATGACCCCATAGATGGCATTCCATCATTCATAGGACTATTTTTGGACAAGATTCATCTTACCACTCCCACACTTCCGCATAGGCACTACCGAATTTTGCTCATGGGGTGCAACAAGTTTGTGGAGAGCAAGTGCGGGGGTCGGTGATTGAGCGAACATCAAAGGAATTTGAAACATTACCAAAACGATGGATCCTCGAACGGACATAAGGCTTGCTGAATCGATTTCGGCGTTTGAGCTGCATATTATGAATTGTACACAACCATTGCGTGAAGGGATGATTTACGGGGAGCTGATTCGTTTAATGACTCGCCGACTGGCTTGTTAAGGTTTTGTTTACAAATCAGCTCTTACTAGACGATCCTTCTCCCCTGATCTTGTGTCTTATCCAAGATTAGGATAGGCAGCAGTCTGAAATAATCCGGAAAATGTCTGAAGCAACCCGCTCCCAACCATAATACTTTTCACCCAGATGGCGTCCGTATCGACCCATTTGTTCAGCTAACTCTCTATTGGACAGTAAATAGTTAATTGCTCCTGCAAAGGCATCGGGATTCTCATAGTCACTGATCAAGAGACCGTTCATATCTGGGATGACTACTTCTGGGTTTCCTCCTCGCATTGTGGTAACTATACAAAGACCTGTTGCCATTGCTTCATAATGAACTCGTGCTAAAGGTTCTTGCCATTGAGATGCACAAACAAAGATGTCACCCATGAGGAAGTACTTCTGGACTTTTGCAGGTGGAATAAAGCCAGTAAAGTAAATTGATTCTTCATAGGTTTTTCCTTGTTCTTTCAGTTGACGAACATATTTATTTTCCTCGTTATGGCCGTACCATTTGCTACCCACCATAAGAAGAAATGTTGATGGGTGTTGTTCTAGAATTTGGGGTAGGGCAGAAATCAGGATATGGGGTCCTTTCTTAATACTTAATCGACCTACATAGACAACGATTTTGCGATCGGTCAATCTGTGAGAACTTAGCAATTTTTGGCGACGTCTAGATCCTTCCGGTGACCATCGGGACTGAAACTTCTCTAAGTCAACGCCTGCATGTACGGGGTGAAGTTTATGTCGGTATTCAGGGAAGAGATCGGCAATTCCATCAGCAATAAATTTGCTGACTGTTATGACTCCTCTAACCTTCTCTAGACAACTCTTAGCAACCTCAGGTTTAATCTTGTCCTCATGAAACATTTCATTGTGCATGCTCAGGATAAACTGACTACTAGGGCTAGCAGCAGCAATAGAGGGTAAGTATTTAGGGCGATTGTAAAGAATGACTAAATCGAACCTTTCCTCAGCTGCAAATTTAGCAGCTGCTTGGTAG
This sequence comes from Moorena sp. SIO3B2, assembly GCF_010692525.1. NCBI lineage: Bacteria > Bacillati > Cyanobacteriota > Cyanophyceae > Coleofasciculales > Coleofasciculaceae > Moorena > Moorena sp. SIO3B2. The sequence continues at coordinate 5,462 of NZ_JAAHHE010000045.1, read as the reverse complement.
TAAGCCTCAATATCACCTGTCGGGAAGCGCTGGTAGCTGACTCCATTCAGCACATGTTGATTGGGCAAATCTGAATCAGTGACAGAAAAAACACTAACGTCATGAAACTTGCTTAGATAAGGTAGTATTCCGTCAATATAAGTCTGGATTGCACCTCCTCGAATACATGGAACAGGAAGCTTCTCAGTGCAGATTAAGAGGATCCTCACTACTTTGACCTCATAACTTCTCAAATTTGATTACTTTTCTCTGACGACATGATTACTCAGCTATTTGCTGTCCTTAATTTAGGGGTATTGCAAACCTGGTTTTCAGTTCGCTTAGAGTGGTAGCTTGGTTAGACGTTGGACACAACGACTTCTTCACCAAACTTAGTGGTGACGGGAGCATCCCATTTTGGAAACAATATTACCCAAAGCAACGATATTTCAAGGGTTTCAGCCCCCTAAAAAGAGCTAACGTGCCAAATTGGGATGCTCCCGTGGTGACTGCTGATAGCGGGACGCAATCTGCAACCTGATTTTGGGTTTTGTCGAACATCCAAACCTTGAGATCAATCAATGCTTACTAATCCATAATACAGTGTGTTTGATTTTTTTACACGCTAAATATGGATTTTATTGCCTTGATTCTCAATGTTATTGTGCCCCCAATGATTTTAGATCACGACTTACCTAAAGACACCAGATATCGATTAGATTCTGAGCAGAATCAATTCATAACTAAAGAAGGTTTTTTAAGTTCTTTAGTTAAATATGAAGATAAACTTTGGTTCTTAATTTTATCAACTGTACATTGATTCAAGTAAGCTAGTATTTTCAGGAAATTCCACACCAAAATAGCACAAGCAATAGGATTTATTTGCAGGGTAATCGCATTTAAATTTGTCAACTGGGTATCAAAAACCTAGGACAGTTTTAAATCATACCTTAATCCCTTCTTCGGCTCATGAAAGCGTCATAAAGAGTTGGCACAATAGGTATGATTATTGGCAGGGTAAGGACGTGCTTCGTAGTAGTTTCCTCTGGCTCTATGGTTCAATTCTCCCAGCACTGGTCGAGCGGTCTCTAACTAGCATAGTTGCCGAGCAACACTTTGAGCAGCATTGTCATTGTCCATAGCCGCACGAAGCGCGTTTCATGGCAAGACTTTGCTTTGACGGTTCTCGTTTGAGTAAATTGAGCGACTTGCGTCGCAAAAGCCCCATATAATCCTGTCCATGTCCGGTACGAAGACGGCTGTGGTCTTCCCTAAATGTGACATCGTTCCACCCAAGGTCGGCTATGTTCAATCCCCCAATGGGAGCGGATTGCCCTTGCCAAAATGGTGGCATCAACTCTATCGCTAGTGATGTAAAAACAGACCTCTGTAGTTGTTTTGTTCCAGAGTTGACCAAATCGTTTCACCATCACTACACAGGTCTTGCCCTTCCATTTCGACCGATGGGGCAAATCGGGTACTTGAGTGATGGGCACTACCCAGACTTGCCGATGTTCAATGGGATGATGGCCAGCTTCTGTAGACTCGTCATAGCTAAACTCAATGCCCTCCCACTGGGTTGTCTGTGCCGCCTTAAAGAAAGCCTCCACTCCCAAGTGGAGTTAATCTTGATTCCCTTTGAGTGCCAGGATATAGTCTCCACCGACCGTAAGGATTTGGGCGGCAATATTGCGCTGGGTACCCATGGCATCTAGGGTAATAATTGCACCTTGAATATCCAGTAGGTTCAGCACCACGGGAATGGCTGTGATCTCATTTGATTTGCTCTCCACCCGTTGTTGAGCTAACACCAGATGATGTTCACTCGCCCAGTCACTCACCGTATGTAAGGCTTTGAGTTGCTTTTCCCGATCGTAGGAACCCCGAGCCGTTTTACCATCAATATTGATCAGCTTAATCTCTAGCTGGTTGGTAATCTGCTCCACCCAACTATTGAAGCATTCATGCAACTGAGTTGGGTCAATCAATGCCAAGACTCTCGAAAAGGTATCGTGAGATGGAATACCATGGGGCAATTCCAAAAACGTCTCTAACCATTGCTGTTTCGCTTTGCCATAGGTAATTGCTACCATATTATCTGCCCCAGACAGCACCGCCAAGATGGCGATGGTCACAAGATCTACAAGTTTATGCTTGGGTTCCCGTTTGACTCTCGGGTCATCCAATGCCTCAAACTGATTAATCACGCTATGTTTGAGCTGTTTCATCTGAGTTGAAAGGGGGGATGGGGTGGGAGTACTAAAATCAATAGACATCAGGGCCGTTGAGAATGTGAACAGACTGATTTAATCTCTATCCAATTTCCTTGATTCTGGAGAAATTGTCTAGTCTGAATTGAGCCAAAGCAAACCTCTGCGCCAACGTCTATTTTGTCAAGTACAATTTATACAAAATAGCTGGGATTACCCTGGATTTATTTGGATTCGAGATTTACGACACTGACAAGATTGTATGCCAGTCAATGTCTTGATGCAATAGCGAGTGGTTTGGGGAGCATCCCAATTTGGCACGTTAGCTCTTTTTAGGGGGCTGAAACCCTTGAAATATCGTTGCTTTGGGTAATATTGTTTCCAAAATGGGATGCTCCCGTGGTTTGAAGTTACCGTAAGAGAGTGGAGCCTTATTAAAAAATATTTAACCCTTTTTTGCATAACCTGCCGACATTAAAGGCGACCCTCTCTAAGGTTTCGTCTCCGGGGAAACCACGGCAATAGCGAGTGGGGGAGACCCCCACCTCATAAGGGTAGGTTTTTTACAAAGACCTCAGGTGTGGGGTGTGGGGCGTGGGGTGTGGGGTGTCTCATAAGGGTAGGTTTTTAACAAAGACGTGAGCTGTGGGGTGTGGGGTGTGGGGTGTGGGGTGTGGGGGATAAGAAAATATACTTAATTTGTCGTTAAAAATCATCATTGTCTTGATGCAATAGCGAGTGGGGGAAACCCCCAAGACAGCGCTGCATCGCTTCTTCAGGTGCGACCCGTGGCGAATTTAATTCGCCAAGGTCAAGCGCACCTAAGTTGTTTTCCTTTTCCTCTCCCTCTGGGTCGCCCCATGTTTTACCCTAATGTAAAAAACCTACCCCTGTGAGTCCTCTGGGACGGGAGAGGTCAACTAAGCGTGGAGAAGGAGTAAGACCAAAACTTGGACGTCCGTCTAAGTTGAGGTGCGACCCGTGGCGAATTTAATTCGCCGAACGCGCCCCGCGTCTCCTACGGAGAACGGAAAGCGCACCTTCGGCATTCTTCCGTGTTCCCGTAGCGTGGCCTACGGCCAAGCTAGAAACCCCAACTTACTTCGTTTAAGTAAGTTGGGGTAGTTCACGGGTCTACTTGAACATGACCAGTACAATAATTAGAGGTTCCTATTTATCTTCAATTAACCTGGTTCGATGGGGCATAAAGCCCCCGATGCAGATTCATTGAAGTAATCAATAACAATAGCTTTGCCAAAGGAGGAACTCAATCTTGGGTTAAAGTCAAGCGGACTTGAGTTAGCAACTCAGTTTACCCCTGAAAAACAAATCTACGAAGCCCATGACAGAAATTCGTATTGCTCCTCAGATCGATTAGAAACTTACCAATCTTTCTCGCTTTTCTTCTTCACCACAACAATTACTGGTTGAGCATTTTCTGCAACCTCACCACTCTCTTTCAATTCTCCAATGACTTTAGCAATCCTCTTAAAAAGCTTACCCTCACCATATTGCAAATCCTTAATATCATCCTTCTTTGCCGATCCCATTTCTAGGATAATGGTGTTTTCTTTCTGAAGTGTACTCATGGAAGTTCTCCTAACTAAATTTTAGCAAGCTTTATCAAAAGTTAGATCGTGCCCAGCTCCGCCCTTGTAAAAAACTTCAAAGTGATGTAATGAACATTCCAAAAACTTTTGAAGAACTCAAATCCTTTTTGGATTCAATATAATAGCGATTACATTGACGCATTACATCGAAGTTAACGATAGACCAGAAACCAAACTAAAATTTCATCAACTTAGACATACTCTTGGAATAGTTCTTTCCGAAATCCTTAATCCAACCATTTTTCTTCTTACGATTGGACTTCTCATGGCGCTCCTTATAGAGCGTTGTCGCCTCGTCGAGACGCTTTGCTTGTTTAAACATAGCCTTCTCAAGAGGCTTTAAAGCTGCTGCCTGCTTCTTCTTCTTCTTTTTCTTGCTCTTCTTACTTGTAGATCCAGACAAGAGCTCAGGTGTTCCTCCAAAAGAATCTTCACTGCGTAAAATGACAGCGCTCTTAATTTCATTATCAGCCATAACTCTTAAGTTCCTAGATTGATTTAAGTACTACCACTAATCTTATAGCATAAAACCTCACCGGTCAATAATTAAACTGACGTGAGTAGCTGAGGTGGTGACATGAGCCCCAAAAAGCTTACTCTATAAGGCTTTGATGCCAATGGGCTCATGGAAGATACAGTCGGAAATTAACCCTCAAGTCATTGTCTTGATGCAAAGCGCGAGTGGGGGAAACCCCCTGTTCCGAAGCTGCATCGCTTAATGGCAAGCTCAAACCCTTATAACTACGTCCAAAGTCAGCCCAAAACAGAATGTATATTTTAGGTGCGCTTGACCGTGGCGAATTAAATTCGCCACGGTCAAGCGCACCTGAAGTAACTTATGGGCTGAAATTATTATCCAGTAAGGATTTAAGCTTGTATGTCACCCCCCCAGCGTGAGTAGGGAAAGTGCATCATTTCATAAGTAGGTCGTGCAAGAAAAAAGGAGGTATGTTACAAATTCTAAAGTGTTGCCGAAGAAAGGAGTCAGAGGTATGGGAGCCAGACTGAGAGTGTTTCTCACCCAAGAAGAAGAAAGAACGCTCACCGGAGTTGAGGAGGGCCACCACCGTCAGTTAACGATTCAAAGATTGGCCGTAGGCCACGCTACGCGATCGAGCAGAAGCGGTTCATTTAAGTCATCAAGGCGCTTTATGTTGAACAGATTTCCACTCACCTGCACTCGACAGCTAAAACGGTTAGGAAGACACGCTTTCGCCTGGAAAACGAAAAGGTAGGGTATACTACAGATTTTACATAGTTTTAACGTCGTTATGCTTAAGGGTACGCCCCCATGAAAGAAACAACCCCAGCAGCAATGCCTCCCTGTTTTAACAAAGGTGAGTGTAAGTTCGATGATTTATTGAGGAATTAGCCGAAGAAAAGAGAGTAAGGAAACTACATAGAGGGATTATTGGGAGAAAGTCAACGAAAAAATCTATCTCAGATAGCGAGAGACTCCGTAGAGGTAACTTACCACAGAATACACCATTTTCTGACCGAAGCACCTTGGGAGGCAGAGCAAATAAATGGACGTCGTTTAGAGCTGATTTCTAAAGGTAGTCTAAAGAAATGGACTACAACTGTGGTAGTCCTTGTAGATTATTACCTGGACTTCCTCTGGCATTTCTCCATGAGCCGCTTACCTAAGATTGCTAACCCCCAT
>NZ_JAAHHE010000449.1:0-4337 GCF_010692525.1 Moorena sp. SIO3B2 | reverse complement strand
TTTACTCAATTGATGTTCACGCTCTGAGCCAGAAACCATTAGGAATAAATTAGCGCTTGTAGCACTCCCTAACGTTAGTGCTGCTTCTGGAGTTGGTATGGATTTGAGTACTCTTGGGTTAGAATCCACGATCCAGCCTCGGAGGTTTTGATTGTAAAGATTCACAAGAGAGGACATCAATGCTTCCCGTCTGTGCTCATTTAGATTCTTGGCACTCACTTCCATCATGATCACTAGATTTGGTGAGCGCTGAATGGTTTCTATGGCACCATTTAATACGGCAAATTCGTATCCTTCGACATCAATCTTGATGGCATCTATCTGGGATAATCCCAACTCGGGAAGTATGGAGTCTAGACTACGCACTGGAATTGTAATCTTTTCACGCAAGACAGACCGTTTAGTATCATCCATACCACTAAATGCGGATTCCTGGGTAATATAAAAGTCTGTTTCTCCATCTTCAGCACCGACGCATAGGTCATGGCAAGAAACTAACTGTTGTAAGTGGTTAACTTCTACATTTTGTTGTAAAAGCTGGTAGGCATCTGGGTTAGGTTCAAAGGCATGAACACAACCCCTAGAAGTTAATTTGGTAGCTGATGATACGGCGTAGTAACCAAAGTTTGCTCCTACATCTAGCACAATGGAATTGGCATCCAGCAGACCTAAAAAGAGTTGGGCATCAAAGTATTCTTGGTAATGACCATAGTAAAAGTCACAGCCCAGTCGATCCCCAACATCAACGTGGAATGTCAAGCCTGATGGCAAATTCACTGCTTGGATATCCCGAACCCCTACTGGATGGAGTTTCTCTCGAAGCGATCGCAAAAACAAGGTGTAGGGTACCGCCAAGTTGGGAAAATCCATCGCCTGAGGCAGAAAATGATGGAATACCTGAAGATAAATCTCCATCTTATCCAACTGATTTATGGACTCATGGCTAGGTAAATGCTCTTCCTGACTATCCATTAATTCGTCAACTCGTCTAGTTATTGTTTAGCAAAATTATACTTTGGCGTGACAATCTCAGGTGAGGGAACTAAATCACTGACTTGTAACTCAACTGTAGATGCTAAAAATATTCGGCGTCTTTGGTGCTTGGTCTCCGTTTCCCAGAAATCTTCATGGTCTACATAACCCTGATAGTCGTATAGATATGGAAATCCTGAAACTTGGAGCATTTTCAGCAAGCAACTTCGGCTAGGAATCATGGCATGGTAGGTTAAGCCCTGGGTTTCATTTTTGCCTTCTTCAACTATATAGGTAACTGGTTCATTTAAAGGAACATTCATACTTTCAATAAATAACACTTTTTGGGTTAATAACTGCAAATTACGAATGACTTTGAAGGGATTTTCTGTATGATAGAGCAAGCCAAAGCAAAACACTAAGTCTGCTGCCGAAAATTGAGACATTTGTTGGGTAGATTCAACATCAACCTGATAAAACTTAGCTTCAGGTACCCGTTTACTTGCCTCTTCAAAAAGTTCTTGTCTCCCCTCTAAACCAATTACATTTACTCCCCAATTCACCAGCTTTTCAGAAAACCAACCGGGACCACATCCCACGTCAAGGCAACTGGTAAAACTTAATCCCTGATGGAGTCTAAGCTGATTGAGAACGTTTTCTGCTACAGCCCAGCGGGCTTGATTAATCGCAATATAGAAAGGTTCATCAAATAACATGGTTATAATTTGGATAAAATTCTTGATAAACAACTTAAATAGCAAACGGAGTAGGGAGTAGGGAGTAGGGAGCAGGGAGTAGGGAGCAGGGAGTAGGGAGTAGGGAGCAGAGGCACCCTCCCCACACCTCCCACACCTCCCACACCTCCCACACTTCCGACACTTCCCTAGATTATGGGTATTCAACCGGATTTGAGATCAGTCCCAGGAGCAACAGTGGAACTTATGGCAGTTTTCCCTGATGCGATCGCGACACATTCCGGTAAACTGAGGGGTGGTTTATCGTATGATCTAGTAGCAATGAAAATCGGGCAAAAAGTAAAAGTGTTTCGTCTAAGAGACCGGGTAGGCAACGACATCGCAAATAAACTGGGAAAAGTAGGCACGATCACAGATTATAAAATGACCGATGGCAGTGGAGTTGGCGCAACGGTGAAATTTGAGGACAACTCCTCTACCTGGTTCTTTGAGGATGAATTGAAAGTCGTAGACTAGATTTTAGTAACCGCGATCGCACCGAGGCAAAAGACTTGCACTATGGCACGGATTCTAACATTTCTGGGTAAAGGCGGCACAGGTCGCACTACTGTGGCAATTGCTGCCGCTAAGCAGCTGTCGAGCCTCGGTCAACGAGTGCTACTGGTAGGACAAGACCCAAGTCCTAGCTTTGGACTGCTACTGGGGCTATCCCCAACGTCTGACCCGGTGGAAATAAGTCCTAACCTCCGGGTAGTACAGCTAATGACTACAGTACTACTGGAACGCAGCTGGGAAGATGTTAAAAAGCTAGAGGAGCAATATTTGCGATCGCCTACCCTAAAAAATGTCTATGGTCAAGAACTGGGCATCTTACCGGGGATGGATCATGCTTTAGCCCTCAACGCCCTTCGGGAATACTACCAAAGCGGTCAGTATGACGCGATCATCTACGATGGCACCTGCTCTCAAGCTACCCTGAGAATGTTGGGAATGCCAGAAATTATCAGTTGGTATAGTCGTAGATTTCGCCAAGTCATGGCAGATTCTGACCTGGGCAAAGCCCTTTCCCCCTTTATCCAACCAGTCACTAGCGCCATCCTAAATGTGTCATGGACGAGTGACGACTTGGCTGGTGAATCAAGTAATAAGGCCAACAATATGTTGGAGGATGGAAAAAATGCGATCGCAAATCCCAATCGGGTCGCATCCTATCTGGTCACTACCGATGACCCCCTAGCCATGGCCACAGCCAAGTATCTGTGGGGTAGTGCCCAACAAGTGGGTGTTACTGTCGGTGGTGTGCTGGTCAACCAAACCCCGGTAACCCCAGCAATAGAATCGGAATTTGCCCCTCTAGTCGTTAATGCTCTTCCCACTTCCCCACCAGGGGAAGATTGGCAATCCCTGATCGATGCCCTGCCAGATTTTAAACAGGCATCCCAGGCACCCAGACCCATGACTATCGACATTCCTGGTCGCAACGTTCGTTTATTCTTACCAGGTTTTAACAAAAAGCAGGTGAAACTCACCCAATACGGTCCAGAAGTCACCGTTGAAGCCGGGGATCAACGGCATAATATCCTGCTTCCCCCACAACTTAGTGGTCAATCCGTGAAAGGGGCTAAGTTTCAAGATGGCTATTTAATAATTTCATTCTAGGTAGTAGCTATGGCTGAAGAAAATCTAACTGAACAAAGTGCCAAAACCCGTCAGCTACTGGGTATGAAAGGCGCAGCTCCTGGTGAAAGCAACCTATGGAAGATTCGCCTGCAGTTGATGAAGCCAATTACCTGGATACCCCTGATGTGGGGGGTAGTGTGTGGTGCTGCTTCCTCCGGTGGCTATACTTGGACACTCGAAGACCTTCTGATGGCCGCCGCCTGTATGTTGCTTTCTGGTCCGTTGATGGCAGGGTATACCCAAACCTTGAATGATTTCTATGACCGCGAAATCGACGCCATTAATGAACCATACCGTCCTATCCCATCGGGAGCCATCTCTATCCCCCAGGTGATCACCCAGATTGTGGTGCTACTCCTAGCAGGTATCGCTCTTAGCTACGGACTCGATGTTTGGGCTGGTCATGAATTTCCCACACTCACCTGTCTTACCCTAGGTGGTGCCTTTCTAGCCTATATCTATTCTGCCCCACCCCTGAAACTGAAAAAAAATGGTTGGCTGGGAAACTATGCTCTCGGTGCCAGCTATATCGCCCTTCCCTGGTGGGCAGGTCATGGCTTATTTGGTCATCTTAACCTGACTATTATGATTCTGACCCTGTTCTACTCCCTGGCAGGGTTAGGTATTGCAGTAGTTAATGATTTCAAGAGTGTGGAAGGCGATCGCGAATTGGGCTTAAAATCCCTACCGGTCATGTTTGGTGTTACCACAGCAGCTTGGATTTGTGTGGTGATGATTGATCTATTTCAAGCAGGGATTGCTGGTTATTTAATCAGCATTCATCAGAACCTCTACGCTGCTATCCTGATCCTATTAATCATCCCCCAAATCACCTTCCAGGATATGTACTTTCTCCGTGACCCCCTGAAAAATGATGTCAAATACCAGGCTAGTGCGCAACCGTTTTTGGTACTAGGGATGCTAGTTGCTGGTTTGGCTTTGGGTCATAGTGCTATTTAAAATAGAGAACAGGGAATAGGGAACAGGGAA
>NZ_JAAHHE010000448.1:0-4346 GCF_010692525.1 Moorena sp. SIO3B2 | reverse complement strand
CCGGAAAGCGAGTATTTTAGTTTGTCAGAAATCCAGTTGTCGGAAACGGGGGGGTCAAGCGGTCTGTAATGCGATCGCATCGAGTTTAAAGGACCATGGTTTAGAAGACCAAGTCAAAATTAAAGAAACTGGCTGCCTCAAACAGTGCAAACATGGCCCTAACCTGGTGATGATGCCAGACAAAGCTCGCTACAGCGAAGTGGCTCCCCAGCAAATTCCCACCCTGATCGAACGACACTTTGTCTGAAGTTAGCCCATCAGTGGACTCCCGTGATGATGCACCAAATACCAAGAGCCAGCCATAAGCTCAAACGTATTGGTTGCTATGGATTCTGCCTGAATCCTTCTACCCTTGCTAACTTGCAACACTTTTTCTAGCACAACAACGTAGGCAAGAGTGTCCCTGACTTCAGTAGCAATAATCTCTGGTTCAATTTCCAGGTATTGGGTATTCTTGAATATCGCTTCCCAAGATGAGCTAATGTCCCGCCAACCTTTGATTACATCACGTCCAGGGTGAATACAAAGACTACCAGTGCCTTGAGACCAGACCTTACTCATGGCTTCAATGTCCTTTTTCTCAAAAGCTCGATAGAATGCTGTGTTGGCAGCTAAAACCTCTGTGCGATCGCTACTCATAATTTTTTGTTAAGTTTCACAATTGTGAATAGATTTAATTATATATAGTTCAATAGGATTAATCACATCTAAGCATTCAGCAGTCAGTGGTCAGCATTCAGCATTCAGCAGTCAGCAGTCAGCAGTCAGCAGTCAGTGGTCAGTGGTCAGTGGTCAGCCGTTGGCCAATAGACATCTCCAGAAACTCGGTTTTGACCCAGGCAGTGCAAGGGTTTGAGGTTAATTTTTGGAGATGTCTATTGGCCACTCAAGTATCGTGGCACAGGCTTCTAGCCTGTGAGGTAACCCATAGGGCATAAGCTGTTCAAGTACCGTGCGCTATGGGCATAAACTCATAGCTAATAGCACCTCAAGTAGCGTGCCCGTAGGGCATTAGCTGATAACTGATAGCTGACCGCTGATAGCTGACCGCTGATAGCTGACCGCTGACCGCTGAATGCTTACGGATTGCGCTCTTGGAGCCGTATCATAAATATGGGTGAGATTATCTTAATGGTGGCATGGAAACAATTTGGGAACTCGATTTTTACTCCCGCCCAATTTTGGACGAAAATCAGAAGAAACTTTGGGAAGTCTTAATTTGCGAGAGTCCTTTGGACATCAATCTCTCACCTGAGACACTGTTTCAATACGCCAGTTGGTGTCCCAACCAGCAGGTGAATTCAATTTGGTTGGGGCAGGCTTTGGCAGATGCGATCGCAAAAGCTCAACAGCCACCAAGCAAGATTCGCTTCTTTCGGCGTCAGATGAACAATATGATTACCAAAGCCTGTAATGAGCTGAATATTCCAGCTCAACCCAGCCGTCGCACCTATGCTTTGGAGCGATGGTTAAAACAAAGGATAGAAGACTTTTATCCCAATCAACCAGGCTATGACCCCGCAGCCGCTGCTTCCTCATTTGTCCGTTATCAATCCCCCATCCCTAAACCATTACCCGATGCTTTGCAGGGACAAAAGTGGGCAGTTGTAAGTCTACAAGCCGCTGCCTTTGAGGAAATGAACGAGTGGGAGATTGACTTTGGTGAAGCCTTCCCAGTCTCGATCATGGACATTGCCCCAGAAACGCCCATTCCCGGTGTGATTATATTTTCCCAACGAGCCAAACCCCTAGCAGCATGGATGTCAGGTTTGGAGCTATCCTTTGTCAGACTTGACACTACTGATGATAAGCCAAAGTTGTTACTGGAAACTGGTGCCAATGATAGCTGGATTCTCGCTAACTTGACCAAATCCCAAATTCTGGCAGAGGCAAAAAGCTTTGAAGAAGCAAAGCAGAACGCTAATCTTGTCCATTTTCTGGCCGTACAATCGAGTCCAACTTCAGAACAGTTTGCTGGATTTTGGCTATGCCGGGAGTTATAAGACAAGGCAACAGGCAACAGGCAACAGGCAACAGGCAGAAGCTAAAAATAAATTGTGAGTAATTTTTCTTACCTGCTCCCGACTCCCGACTCCCTACTCCCTACTCCCTACTCCCTTGGCAATATGAGTGCTGAAACTAGACCGCAAGAGCTGCAAGCCGAACAACTGTTAGACTTAGCAGCTAAATCAGGAGCGACTAGTGCAGAGGTTTATCAGTCGCGATCGCTTTCTCGTCCTGTGTTTTTTGAAGCTAATCGACTCAAACAAATCGAAAGTAGTCAATCGGAAGGGACAGCGCTACGGTTATGGCGAGACGGACGTCCAGGACTAGCAGTTGGCTATGGAGCAGTGGCAGCACAAGATTTAGTAGACCGGGCAATGGCCATGACTGCACTCAATGAACCGGAATCTATAGAACTGGCTGATGGCCCTAGCGCTAACTATTCCGACTCACCAGAAACTATACCGATAGAAGAACTAGTAGCAATCGGCTCGGATGCGATCGCATTAATTCGCGATGCCTACCCAGAAGTATTGTGTAGCGCTGAGTCGGAATGGGAGTTAGAAACCACTAGCTTAATTAACTCTGAAGGATTACATTGCTCTTACACTGACACAACCCTCAGTTATTTCCTTGGGGTAGAGTGGGTTAGGGGTGAAGACTTTTTAAGTGTTGGTGATGGTACACAAATTCGATTAAGCCCATCTGAGCCTAAAGAAAGCCTAAACACTAACAAAGTCCTAGACCAAATCTTACAACGCCTCAACTGGGCAACGGAAAATGTCTCTACTCCCAGTGGTCGTGTGCCAATTTTGTTGACGTCTAAAGCAGCGGATTTGCTATGGGGCACTGTGGAAGCAGCCTTAAATGGAAAACGGGTACTTGAAAAAGCCACCCCCTGGAGTGATAGTCTAGGTCAGGTGGTTACCTCAAAAAACCTGACCCTGTTTCAACAACCAAATCCTGAATTTCCTTACAGTTGCCCCTTTGATGATGAAGGCACCCCTACCCAATCCCTCGTATTTATCAGTGAAGGGCAATTGCAACAGTTTTATTGCGATCGCACTACCGGTCGCTTACTGGGAACTGGCACAACGGGAAATGGATTTCGCCCTAGCCTAGGCAGCTACCCAACCCCTGATCTCGTCAACTTACTGATTAAACCAGGCCAAGGGTCACTCAATGACTTAATTGGAAAATTAGACGAAGGATTAGTCATAGACCAGATTCTCGGCGGTAGTGCTGGCATCTCCGGTGACTTTTCCGTCAATGTTGAGTTAGGGTATCGAGTCCAACAAGGCAATATTATTGGTCGAGTCAAAGACACCATGGTAGCTGGGAATGTTTACAACACCCTTAAGCAGTTAGTAATACTGGGTGATGATGCTGAGTGGCAGGATAGCATCTACACACCCTCTCTAATTGTGGAAGGACTATCGGTAACCTCTAGTGATTAGTGGGTCAGTGCTCGGTGCTTGGTGCTTATTTCTTTGTAACTATAGAAATTATCCTGGTATTTACAAAGCAGCCACGAATAATCACTAATGGAAATTAACCCATGATCAATCAATGATCAATCCCATTACCCAATGGCTGATCCCCAAAAGAAGTCTTGCCCTTGCCGAAGCCTGTCTGATTGGATTGGTCTCAGGACTCTCAGCAGTATTACTCAAACACAGTATTGGCTGGTTAGGGAGGTGGCGGCTTCAAGCTGCTCTGATCCTACCCCCTAGCTTTGCCCTACCAGCTTTTGGACTCTGCTTAGGATTACTGTGCGGATTCCTGATTGAGTTTGTAGCATCAGAGGCAACAGGTAGTGGCGTACCTCAGATCAAAGGTGCCCTTGCCCGGTTTCCCATCGCGATGAATTTACGGGTGGCTGCGGTCAAGTTGGTCAGTACCATCCTATCTCTGGCGGCGGGAATGACCATGGGACGGCAAGGCCCAACCGTTCACATTGGGGCAGCTTTGGCAGCTCAATTGACTCGCTGGGTACCCACCTCTCCTGATCACCGACGTCAAATGATTGCCGCTGGGGCTGGGGCTGGATTAGCCGCTGGGTTTAATGCTCCCCTGGCTAGTGTAGCCTTTATCTTTGAGGAACTGTTACCAGATTTATCTAGTATAACTCTGGGTAGTGCTATTCTAGCATCCTTTATTGGTGCGGTGGTTTCCCGGCTCTTGGGTGGAGGTACCCTAGATCTGAATCGGGAACTAAGCAATTTTTCCAGCACCTTTTCCGCTCTTGAGATTCCCTTCTATTTGTTGTTAGGGGTGTTGGCTGGATTGCTAGCAGCTTTGTTTAATCAGGGAATTCTGTCCAGTCTGAACTTTTACGACCG
>NZ_JAAHHE010000447.1:0-4355 GCF_010692525.1 Moorena sp. SIO3B2 | reverse complement strand
TACACTGTAACTCAAAGGCAACGCGGCAGTCAATAGTTGAGAAATTATTTTGATAAATTTTACTAAAGCTATCCTAAGCCTATAAGCTAAGAGTTAGCCTTAGAGAAGATCAAGCTTGTATAGTAAGGCTTGCTATGGTTTGCTTAGCAATAATTATTATTAATGAACTCTCTAGAGTTAAGTGGACTATAGAGAATCAGCAGTCGTCAGCTGTCAGCCGTCAGCTGTCAGCCGTCAGCCAAAGGCTCACGCTATGGGAACAGCCTAATGCTTTACATAAACCTGGAACCAAAAAATTTAAGAGTTGGAGATTTTATCAAATTGAAAGTCTGGGTAAAAGCCCATCTAAGCATTCAGCAGTAAACCATTGGCCTTTGGCCAAGCGTGCCCATAAGCTAGCACCTCAAGTAGCGTGCGGATAGCGCTAATCGCTGATAGCTGATAGCTGAGAGCTGATAGCTGATAGCTGAGAGCTGATACGCGACACGCTGATAGCTTACCAGCACTCTGCTCTTAAGGAAGTGCTAAGCTGTCACAGCAAGGTGGATAGACTCAGAAGTAGTACAGGAATCAAGAAGAAAACGCTTGCAATATAGACAAAGGCTAAATACTTCCGCTCAGTGGCAACAGCGGCTAAGGTTTCTGCACCCAGGATTGGCATTTGTCTCAACACAGGAATGCTGTAGATGATCACAACTGCGAGGCTGTTGTAAAGTAGATGCACTGTAGCTATTTCTAGAGCAGGGATTGGGTTTTCCGTTATTCCGGTCGCCGCAAGTAAAGCAGTGATACAGGTTCCGATATTTGCCCCTAGGGTGAAGGGATAAATTTCTTGTAAGCTCAATAAACCTGTACCAGCTAGGGGAACGATCAGGCTGGTGGTAGTTGAGGAAGATTGCACGATTACAGTGACTAGTGTCCCAGAAGCAATCCCAGCAATGGGACCGTTACCGATAGCAGTGTGCAACATCTGATTCGCTCGTCCTACCATTAGGGTTTTGAGCAGTTTGCCAATGAAAAAGATGGATAGGAAAATAACACTGATACCTAGGACAATCAGGGCAATACCATTAAATGGTTCTGGGAAAATGTTACTGATAGTTTTAATCCTATCAGTGACTGGAGCAGTGGCAAATTTAATCAGATTAACGTTGTTTAAGCTGAGCGAGTTTTCCCCCACAACCAGGCTTGTTAAAAACAGACTAATCTTTTCCAGGAAGTGAGTGGTAATTTCCAAAGGTAGGAAGATAACGACACTAATCAGATTGAATAAGTCGTGGATGGTTGCAGCAGCAAAAGCCTGTTTAAATTCGTCCTTATTTTGAATATGTCCTAAACTAACCAGTGTATTAGTGATGGTGGTGCCAATGTTAGCGCCCATAACCATAGGAACAGCCGTTGCCACTGGCAAACCACCAGCTACTAGACCTACAATAATCGAGGTTACTGTACTTGAAGATTGGATTAAAGCAGTTGCTAGGGTACCGACAATTAAAGCAGCAAAGGGATTAGTAGCAAACTCGAACAATTCCTTAGCTTGCTCCCCAGTAGCTGACCTAAAGCCTGTACCAATTATCCCTACTGCCAAAATTAGTAGGTAAACCAAAACCAGAATACCTACCCATTTGTAGAAGCTAATAACAAGCTTGTCTGAGTTCTGAACCCTTTCCATTACTTTATTATTACTGTATTAGTTTATTCAGCAACTACCAAGTCAAACTGTAAGCTATCAGCTATCAGCTTTCAGCTATCAGCTATCAGCTATCAGCTATCAGCTTTCAGCTTTCAGCTATCAGCTATCAGCTATCAGTTATCAGCTATCAGTTATCAGCTTTCAGCTTATGCGCTACGCGCACGCTACTTGAGGTGCTTATGCGCTACGCGCACCCTAAGCGAACAGCCAAAGGCTGACGGCTGACGGCTGACGGCTGAAGGCTGAAGGCTGAAGGCTGAAGGCTGACCGCTGACCGCTGTTCGCGTAGCGTGCGCGTAGCGCATATGCTTAAAATCAAGGTAACCAAAAATTAGTGAATAACGTCTGACCAAACTCCCGTACAGTTTTGTTAATATTCCGTGTTATCTGAATATGGAATTCATCTGCATCAACAGGAATAATCTTAGCTAGATTCCCTTGTCTAAAGCGCCTAATTACCAAATTTGCTGCCTCTAAACCGGTAACATACGCTTTTTCCTGAGACCAAGAACCGTGGCGAGTGACAATCCAATCCCCGCTCATAAATACATTTTGAATACTAGTGGTTCGCTGCATCATATACTGATAGCTACCGGGAGCAAAGTGAGTCACCCCTTGGGGTACTCGAATCACAGTACTGTCAATCAGATTTGCCTCTCTAAAACCAGAAACACAGGTGCCTAAGTCACGCTGAACTTTCTGGATAATTTGCTCATCACTCAGGGGTAGCAACTGGTTAGCATGGTAAAAGTCTGCTTCAATCACGCTACCAGGTTCATCCCGGTACTCATCGTGCAAGGCATTAAGGTCAAAAAATGTCCAACCCGTGGTTGCATCAAAGCCAAAACAAGCATTAGAGGGATGGCGAATCATAACTTTGCGGTCAAACCATAGCCTGGTTGATAGCACATCAATTGCCCCTAAATTCATCAGGTTGCGGAATTCCTTGCGGCTTTGGAGCATGGTGCTACTCTGAAGGATTTTCTTCATACCATTGACACTGACAGCAAAAATCACCGCGTCAGCCTCAAAGCATTCATCACCACACATCACCCCTTTGGCCTTGCCTGTGTGGTCTAAAATAATGTCATTGACCCGTTTATTGGTAAGTACCTTTCCCCCGGCTTTTTCAATCTGTTCCATCCAGGGTTTAAATATCATCTGTGCTACCGTTCCTCGGCACCAGACCACATCAAAGTCCGGTTGGTGAGCCAAAATGAAGTAATACAGCATTCCTAGGGCGGCTGCGGCTGAACATTGCTCTCCTGGAGCAAATAAACCCACTAACAGCATGGGCTCAAAGGAATCCTTGTACAGTCGTGCCGAAACCCCAAACTGTTTAAATAATTCACGGGCGGTTACCGAGTCATACCTGGTCCACGCCTGGTGGGAATTATCGAAGTCAATAACGGCATAGAGCAGGGGTAAGGCAGAGAGCCGATCAATCAGGGGTAACCGTTTGAAGTCCGTGTATAGGAAGGTTCCTAGAGGGGTGGGAAGTCGTGGTTCATTTTGAAATATAGGGGATTCGACTTCTAATCCAGCAGGAGAATACTGGGAAGAACGGGTGAAAGGAGTGAAAGGATTGAGTCGGAGTTCCTTTACGAGGTTGAAAATGTTGTGATAGGGATACCAGAAACCATGAATTCCCCCTTCTACAGAACGTCCACCGGTCGTTTTCCATCCTGCCACTAAACCACCGGGATAGGAACTTGCTTCTAGGAGAGTGACATCGTAACCTTGTTTGGCTAAGTGGTGAGTTGCGCCTAAGCCTGCCCATCCAGCACCGACTACAACTACTCGTTTTCTTTCTGAGAGTTCTGACATTGACCTAAACTTGAGTCTATTGACAACTCTTTTCTCAGGATGACATAACTATGAAGTTATGTTAAGGTCACTGCGTAATCGGTGATGCGATGCTCCTTTGGAGCCGCTACGCGATCGCATTCGGCAAATCCTCAATACAGCAGTGGCTATTACCCATTACCCATTACCCATTACCCATTACCCATTACCCATTACCCATTACTCTCCAAAAAAAAAAGCGGCTGCAACCATTGCTACAACCGCCACTGTACATCAACTGGGAGGAAATCCTAGAGGCATATGTCAAAAACTGTCCAAGATGTTTGACAAGCTCTAGTAAAGCTACGTTACTTACTTAATACAAGGTGTCTTCCACAGATTCCCGAAAATTTGATCAGAAATTTCTGGCAATTGGGAAACATCACTGCTTGCCTTAGGTGTTAGGAGTTAGGTGTTAGGTGTTAGGTGTTAGGTGTTAGGTGTTAGGTATTAGGTATCAGGTATTAGGTGTTAGGTCTTACAACTTAACTTAAAATCTTGTATTTTAACCGCCAAGTAATTATTTAGTGATATTTTATATTAACTGTTAGATATTAACTGTTAGATATTAACTGTTAGATAGTTAATCAAAGTTTCTAGTCCCTAGTAATTAACACATAATACCTAGACTGTCAACAGCTGAATACTGGGTTAGTCTTAACCAAAACTCCGAGTATCCTGGAGTAGTTGAGCTAGCTTAGCAGGAGCCTCACACCATAATCTTTGATTTGGTGTGAGAGGAATGCGCGGCTGTTAAAGGGGTTCAATACCCCTTTAACAGCAAATTACACTTTCAAAGAATCCTGAGATTTAATAT
>NZ_JAAHHE010000446.1:0-4356 GCF_010692525.1 Moorena sp. SIO3B2 | reverse complement strand
GACCCTTAGAGGAAAAATAAATATCCCGTGGTTGATTAGAGTTAGTTTTCCTAACCCGTAATTCATTTAAAAACAGCCAACAAACAATATCTAAACTACTAAAACTACTACCAATATGCCCTGAACCCGCCTGTTTTATCATATATAAAGTATTGATTCGACAGTAGGTAGCAAAAAGCTCAGTATGAGTTTCGGGAGTAATGTCTAAATCCTTGAGGCGTTCAAACTCCCGAAAGGGGACTAGAGATAGATTTGTCATTGGTTATTGGTTATTGGTTATTGGGGTTGTTGGTTATTGGTCAGGTTTTAGGGAGCAGGGAGCAGGGAGTAGGGAGTAGGGATTCGGTGGATAAGGTTTAACTTTTTTTTATCACTTAATCATATCCAATTTAACTGCACAAGCGTTTAATCGGTTACTTATTTACTTGCTTAACCTTTAAACAAATTATACTTAGCAGTATTGTTAAAATAAATAAGTAATTATAACTAATATTTCCAGAAAATAGCGGTTTTCATAATAACGATGTACACAGGATTTTTTGCCACTTTAAACTTCCCTATTCTTTCTTTTATACTCCCTGCTCCCTACTCCCTACTCCCTACTCCCTACTCCCTACTCCCTACTCCCTAGCAAATTGAAAAAACTACATTGGTTTCTGGGAGACCATAGGTAAGTGAGCTTCTCCCTGTGCTATTAAATATTCCAGATACCACCAATCCTTCAAGTCATTAATATCTAATCCCTCATGATCATGGGTAATAAATGGCATAATCACCTTTCCAGCAATTGTATACTCTTTCAGCACCACTTTTGACCAAGCAATTTCTAAGCTAGCATTTTGCACATAGACCTCTGGCAAGGCCTGATAGGGAGTACTATGCCAGGGGGTATCGCTGGTTGACGGTTGGAGGTTGGCTGGTTGGAGGTTGGCTGGTTGACGGTTGGGGGGTTGAAGGTTGGCTGGTTGTTCGCGTAGCGTGGCCTTTTGGCCAAGGTTGGGGGGTTGGAGGTTATGGTTAACCGGAGAATTGCCTAATTCATTCCCGTAGCGTGGCCTATTGGCCAAGGTGTTCTGCTCAAGCAACGGTTTCATCAGGCTGCCCTTGAGTACCCACATTTTACCAGGATGCTGCTGGCATTTCTCTACTGCCCGTAAGGAGTCTACTTGATTAGCTTGAGCCAAAAACCCCTGCCAAGCTCGTTGAATGGTCTGGGGTTGGCGACAAGGACTGGTTGGTCGCAGGATGCTGAAGCAATCAAAGTCTCGCCCCAGATTACTCAAATGCCTCAGGGTGTAATCAATCCACTCAATATCTGGTGACTTGTCGGTAGCATACTCTGGCGGACGCAAAAATGGTACCTCAGCGCTATAGTAACGAGCAATTTCCGCCACCTCTTCTGAGTCAGTGGAAACAATCACGGCTGAGAACACTTGGCTTTGGGTTGCAGCAGCAATAGTATAAGCAATTAACGGATGCCCTTTCAAACGACGAATATTTTTACCAGGTACTCGTTTGGAACCAGCCCGGGCTGGAATTAGGGCAACTACTGTCGGAGTTTTAGAATCCACCAATTTTCTTGATCTTAGACAATAATCTTGCTGGCAAATTTTTGATCACCACTTTATAGTTTACAGAAATAGGGAATAGGTAAGCTATCAGCTATCAGCTATCAGCTATCAGCTATCAGCTATCAGTTATCAGCTATCAGCTATCAGCTATCAGCTATCAGCTATCAGCTATCAGCTATCAGCTTAAGCGCTACGCGCACGCTACGCGAACAGCTATCAGCTATCAGTTATAGCAATCCTAAACGAGGTTTATTTTCAGCTGACGGCTAACAGCTGACGGCTGACAGCTAACGGTAGTCGGGAGTATAACGGGCATCTTGCCCGTTACAATTTTACTAGTAATTGTTGGTTTTATAATAACTCATTATTGCAGTTAGTTATCTATTAGTAATTACTAATTTTAATACTTGTCAATATTGACAAGTATAGTGTATAATTATATATGGCTCAATCAATTACTTTAAGTACAAATTACTGGGTTTTAGGAAGTAGGGATTAGGTAGTAATAATTGCTCCTTGCCACCGTGAACTAAATCCCACAGCATTTCCTTAATAAGGAAATAAACTTGTTCGCGTAGCGTGGCCTTTTGCCCAAGGTAAATCATCTGGTAAATCATAAGTAGTAAAAACCCGTTCTAATAGAGCAATGGTAAAAATTAACATTCACAGCGTGTAATCGCAAATCACACTATAAAAATAACACCATAAACAGAATCTACACTAGTTTAATCAAAATAATAGCGGTGATACTACTTAGGATTTACACAGATTTTTTATTTTATGCCCTATTGCCTGTTACCTAAAATCCAAAACGTACTTCAACCAATTGATAACTACTATCGTAAACATTCTATTGCAGCAAAGCAAATGACAAACTCAGACCAGTTTGATACTCGTTTCAACCTTTTACTAACTGCCTTCGAGCGGATCACCCAACAGATTGAACAGCTCGGTCAAAGAACCGATTCCAATGCTCGTGCCATCGAGCAGACCAACCAACAGATTAAACAGCTCGGTCACAGGATCGATTCTAATGCTCGTGCCATTGAAGCTCTAACCAATACTGTCCATGAGTTCAAACGAGATCGCGCTCAAGCATACTCTTTGATGGCAGATTTAGCTCAAAATCAATCCCGAATGTATGGCATGATGGCCAACTTAGATGAGCGACAGGAACAACTCTCCCAGCGACAAGGTGAGATTGTAGAAATTATGAAGTTACTGACTAAATCTAATTAGGATTTAGAACCACTAGCTATCAGCTATCAGCGTGTCGCGTATCAGCGTGTCGCGTATCAGCGTGTCGCGTATCAGCGTGTCGCGTATCAGCGTGTCGCGTATCAGCGTGTCGCGTATCAGCGTGTCGCGTATCAGCTATCAGCTTAAGCGCTACGCGCACGCTACTTGAGGTGCTATCAGCTATCAGTGATCAGTTTGACCCAACAGTGGTGGGTTACGGGCAACAACTTAACCCTGGCTACGAGGCGAAACATGAAGGCTCCCCTGAAGCACCACTAGCAGCTGACCACTGACCGCTGACTGCTGATAGCTCTTAAGAAAACACTAAACACTATTGCAGCAAATGACAAACTCAGACCAGTTTGATACCCGTTTCAACCTTTTATTTACTGCCATTGAGCGCATCGACCAACAGATTGAACAGCTCGGTCACAGAATTGAACAGCTTCGTCAAAGAACCGATTCTAATGCTCGTGCTATCGAAGCTCTAACCGATACTGTCCATGAGTTCAAACGGGATCGCTCTCAACTGTATTCTGTAATGGCTAATTTAGCACAATCTCAGTCTAATTTATTTCAATCTCAGGCTAATTTAGCGGACAGTCAATCCCGAATGTATGGCATGATGGCCAACTTAGATGAGCGACAGGAACAACTGTCTAACCGACAGGGGGAGATTGTAGAAATTATGAAGTTATTGACTCAATCTAATTAGGGTTTAGAACCACTAGCTATCAGCTATCAGCGGTCAGCTGTCAGCTATCAGTGATCAGCTATCAGCTATCAGCTATTAGTGATCAGTTTGACCCAGCAGTGGTGGGTTGCGCAGCAACTTAACCCTGGCTACGAGGCGAAAAATGAACGCTCCCCTGAAGCACCACTAGCAGCTGACCGCTGACCGCTGACTGCTGATAGCTGTTGATAAAACACTACACACTATTGCAGCAAATGACAAACTCAGACCAGTTTGATACCCGTTTCAACCTTTTATTTACTGCCATTGAGCGCATCGACCAACAGATTGAACAGCTCGGTCACAGAATTGAACAGCTTCGTCAAAGAACCGATTCCAATGCTCGTGCTATCGAAGCTCTAACCGATACTGTTAATGAGTTCAAACGGGATCGGTCTCGACTGTATTCTGTGATGGCTGATTTAGCAAACTCTCAGTCTAATTTAGCTCAAAGTCAATCCCGAATGTATGGCCTAATGGAGAACTTAGATGAGCGACAAGAACAACTCTCTCAGCGACAGGAACAACTGTCTAACCGACAGGGTGAGATTGTAGAAATTCTGAAATTATTGACTAAATCTCAACCAGCTTAAATCTAAGCTATCAGCCCTCAGCCCTCAGCTGAGGGCTGATAGCTTAAGCAAAAGGTTTCAGCTTACGTTTGATGGTTGAAGCTAAGCCGAGAGTGGCAAGGGTAAAGATACTTATACTATGAGTGGGTTCAGGGACAATCACCGGTTTCGCAGAAAAACTAATCGGCAACTCGCTATCTTCTGGTCCAAAATTTTCAAAACCAGTGATAAATGGCGGTGC
>NZ_JAAHHE010000445.1:0-4366 GCF_010692525.1 Moorena sp. SIO3B2 | reverse complement strand
GCTAGAAAGCGCGAACTAAAGGCAGAAGCAAGCATTGAAGCGGCACGTCAGAGTTTGGAAGACAAAATTGCCCAGCTCAATTCAGCCATTGACGATGTACGTCAACAAGTCAGCACAGTGAAAGGTACAGCTGAGGCAAATACACATGAACGGGTGCTTGAGCCATGAAATAATTCTGTTTTAGGCATTTTAAAGCTGTACTGCATTGGTCTTCAGGCACAGGGTGATCTAAATCCGTTAAACTTAACATCAAGGCATAACACTCATACAAACTTACTAAGAAAGCTTATAAATCTATGGCTACAGAACTGCTCACCAGCACTCTCCAGAGCTTTATCCAAATCTATCTAGTTCTATTAATTGTCCGAATTCTGTTAACTTGGTTTCAAACAATGGATTGGGCGAATCAGGTCGCTTCTGTCTTAAGTCCAATTACTGACCCTTACCTGAATATTTTCCGTTCCTTCATTCCACCCCTTGGAGGTATAGATTTTTCCCCCATAGTGGCGATTTTTCTTCTACAAATTGTAGCTGGGCTGTTTTAGCATAGCCGTGATCAACAGCTGTAATCAGAATAGTAAGTTCTAATCCTTGTTCACAGTATCAAATTAGCGTGCTCTAAATTTAGCTTATCTAGAATAGGTAAAGGATAAATGGGAAAACGATGCATAGGTGCGACCCGTGGCGAATTAAATTACGGGTCAGGCGCACCTAAGCCGTCTTGGTGAGGTGACCTTACCAAGATGGCGCTGCATCAAGACAGGGGCGACAGCACTTAAGCCTGAACCAGTCAACGACCAATTCTGTTCCTAAAACCGGATGCCTTAAAACCCTTAAGGATCAGAGGCGTTTTTACATTAGCAGGAACCGTAACCTGGATTTCAAAATCACTGGTTCCTGGTTCCACTTCATCAATTAACCCCACGCGACCCCGATTTGGGAAGGTATTATTGCCATTGGCATCCAAGATACGACCAAAAACATCAGCATCAAACACCTTTCTGCCAGTGGGATTCTTGGCTTTACCCTTGATCAGATAGCAACTAGCCTGCCTAGCCGAACCCCCACCACTGATCACCCTGCCTTTCCCAATTTCTAAGGGACACTCCTGGGAAGACAAGTTGGAGAGTTTAATGCGGATCACAGCCAACGCAGGGGGAGCAAATGCCGAGCTGATCACCCAAATCAGACAAGCTACAGCAGTAGCAGTTAACCAATTTCGCAATCCCATAAAGCCCACCAAAAATTTACCGATTATAGCTACTTTACATGTAAATTGGATAGGGTTTAGCTTGAAGCAGAGAAAATATTGTTAACTATAGGTAATACTGAATAGCTAACACTGAAGTGGATGGGTCAAAAGCTCAGTGTAAAATCAGTAACCATTACCAAGATTTGGGGGGAAGGTAGAACTTTTCTAGGGATAACCCTGACCAAACAATACGCGATCGCACTAGCAAAACTCCTAAGGTAATTATTCCCAAACTGACAGCTCTGAGATGGTTGTTTCCAGTCAAAGCTAACTGTCCCAGGTAGCTCGAACCAATCATCACGGCATGAATTGCAGCTAGGACTAAAGCAGGGATACTCAATAAATGAATCCGTCGCCAAAGCTTGCCCAAACCCTTCTGTAAGTGGTCAAAACTCGTGAGAGCCGCTGGGGTAATCAACACGAGGGCTAAAATTCCTGCTAACAGACCCCACTTATGCTGCGGTAGCATAAACCCCATAGCATCTAACTTCCAGTTCAAGGCATGGTCTAGCCTAAAAAATGTATGAGCGATCGCCAACACAAATGCCCCCACTCCTAAAGCCCGACGATAGCGTAACAGCCCAGCCCACAAACGACTAATCGGACGAGCAATCAAAGCTAACATCAGTAACAGCAGCGCCCCATGACCGGTGTAATCCACCATAGCATCGGTACGGAGAAGGGTTAAAATACCAATCGTGAGGGTAACCCAGCCTCCTAGGCGAAACAGCTGGCTGCGCTTGCTAACACTGAGTCTAGATGCAGATACACCCACTCCTAGCATCATGGGCATCGTTCCCAGTCCAAAGGCCAGCATCGTTGCTGCTCCCCACCAAAGATTACCCATTTCCGCTGCTTTAATCTGAGCAGCATACAGGAATCCACAAGGCATCAAACCCCAGACTCCTCCTAAAAGGGCTGGTGTCCACCACTGAGATTCCCCAGACAATTTAGTCATCGCGACCGTCAGCCGTTGATGCCCAATCCCTTTAGATAGGGGGTGTAATAGGGGCAGACGGGGAATCCAATCGGGTTTAAGCTGCACACAGCCAAACCAAATAAGCATTAAACCAGTCAGAATTGCCATGGCTTGGCGCAATCCACTGCCAATCCCAGCCAACTGACCACTAGCAATCAAGACCGAACCCATACCCCCAAGTGCAGCTCCGACAAGAGCATAACTAATTGTTCGTCCTAGGTTAAGGAGACTATGAAAACCCAGCTGATGGAGCCACTTTGGAGACTTTTCCTGCTGCTGAGATAGGGAAAACGCCACTGTCAGAGGTCCACACATTGCCACACAGTGACCAAAACTGCCCAGAAACCCTAGGGTCATGACCAGCAGCAAATCTAAAACCATTCCGTGCTTATGTTCCTTAGCTATAAGACTATGGTAAATATTATCATCAGCCATTCATCCTTATTGTGAACTTATAGCAATTTATAATCAAAAGATTCATGTGTGATCTTCGATATCCTCTGTATCTCCGGCATTTTCTGGTTAGGAGCTAAGAGCATCTTTGAAGAAATCTTAGCATTAAGAGTTAACCCCCATGACCATTCAACTGCGATCCCACATTTCCTCTACTGAAAACTCAGCACTCAGAACTGAGCAGTATTTTCCGATAATTTCTCACAACATTAAAACCTCTGCCGATGTCGGTGCTACCTTCCACATTGAACCCAATCACAATCCTCGCGCTAGAGAACCTGCTCTAGCATGGTTTGCCCTTACTCGCCAAGGGGGACAACTCATTCCCCTAGAGCAATGTGACTGTCAATTAGTGGTTTATTCTAAATCCTCATCAGACCAAGGGAATTCCCCTATCCTTGAGCCACAGCTCAAAGCTATATCAGCTGAAAAATACCTTGGTATTCCTGGAGCTGATCTAGTCTTTCCTAAAGCGGGAGTCTATGAGTTAGTCTTAAGCGGTACTCCTAAATCAGGAGCTAGTTTTAAGCCATTTGAGATCAAGTACGACGTTACAGTCACTCCTGGGAAAAAAACTGCGACTGTGCCAAGTCCTACCACTGAACCTGAATTTAACCAGCACTCAGAATCCTTTTCAGAATCCTTCGAGGATACTGCACCATCAGAGCCTCAATTATTACAGTGGTGGTTGCCCATAGGGATTTTTGCCTTACTCATCCTAGGTATAGGAAGTGTGTTGTTATGGAAAAAGGCAACCGGAAAAAAGTAAATATAACCCTACCTTCTACTAGGCAGTGGCGGGAAAACTACCACCGATAAAGTGAATATCACTAAAGGTTTCGATCCACAGACGAGCACCACAATCAAGAGGGTGATCCGGTTGATACACAATCCGACACGGACCAAGAATTTCGACCTGGTTGCCGTATAGATTGTTGCCGCTTCGTTTCACTGAAATCACTGGCTGACGCTCTTCGGGACGTTTAGTTTTGTTGCTACCAATGCGATTGCGATTGACATTGATCTTAGCTAGAGCCGGAGGACGACTTTTACGCCACTTGCCCTTTGGGCCACGGCTGCCCTTGATGATTTGCGGTAAATGATTGAACAGAGGAATAATCCAGAATTTGCCGCTTTTATAGGCACCCCGGACGCGACCGTCTTGGAGGAGTTGTCTCAATCGTCTAGAAGATATTCCTAACAGAGATGCTGCTTCAGTAGTACAAACGCACTTGTTCATCAGTTAACTCTAAACTTGATTTGATTAACTATTCCGACATATGTAGTATAATGAAAATCGACCATTAATGTCAAGTTGTGCTTAACTGGAATAACTTTTTGTTGAAAGAGGGGATTTATCCTATTCTTAGTGAAGTGTTGGGATCCATCCTGCTAGGAATTTTTACTCAATAGAGCTAGGAACCGAAAATAGAAAGAAAATCGAAAGATATAATAATTCTTTAATAATTCTTAATTAACTAATAATTATCAAATGAACATTCTAAGTAACCTGCTTTCAGGAGTCACTAATCCCTCTAATCCCTCCCGTCCCAAGAAAAAACGCCGACGGATTGAAATCAAATCTGAGCGTGAAATTGAGATCATGCGGCAGGCGGCAACTATTGTGGCAACAGTACTCAAAGAAATTTCTGAAATGGTTGAGCCAGGAATGAGCACAGCGG
>NZ_JAAHHE010000444.1:0-4391 GCF_010692525.1 Moorena sp. SIO3B2 | reverse complement strand
AATTTCAAATTGTTGAGAGCAACCGTGAGTTAGTGGATGCAGAGTTATTGCAGGTAATGGCACAAGTAGCAGAACAACTTAGAGCAGAGGGCAAGCAAAACCGTGCTGAGGTTTTACTGGGTCTGAGGAGTGAGCTGTTAGAAATCCTGGGAATCTCAGAAACCCCTACCTCAGCTAATCATTCATGCCAAGACTATCTGGAATTTTTGACAGAGGTATTGCTGGCAACTGACAACAGCGATAGCAACCCCAAAGTAGTCTATCCACTCCTGGGAGCCAACCTAGACAAACTGGATGATAACTTTATTGATATCCTGGAAACCTGGGCAAGTGCTAAACTCTCAGAAGCTGAAGCAGAATACATCGCTAGAGTTATTTGGGAATTTAGCAACCTGATCCAGCAGTGTCCTCTAGGCAATAAAGCCAATAACATCGAAATCGCCATTGCTGGTTACAAACAGGTGCTAAAGGTCTTTACCCGTGAGAGTAAGCGGCAAAGTTGGGCAGCGATTCAAACCAACCTGGGGGAAGCCTACAGAAACAGAATCCGTGGCGACAGGGCTGAGAATCTTGAAATTGCCATTACCCAATACCAACGAGCATTGTCAGTTTACACCAAATCAGATTTCCCTATCTATTGGGCAATGACTCAAATCAACCTAGGCGATGCCTACAGAAACAGAATCCACGACCACAGGGCTGAGAATCTGGAAAAAGCTATTGCCCGATACCAACTAGCCTCGTCAGTTTACACTCAATCAGACTTCCCCATTGAGTGGGCACAGACTCAAACTAACCTG
The DNA here is from genome assembly GCF_010692525.1 of Moorena sp. SIO3B2. Lineage (NCBI taxonomy): Bacteria > Bacillati > Cyanobacteriota > Cyanophyceae > Coleofasciculales > Coleofasciculaceae > Moorena > Moorena sp. SIO3B2. The sequence continues at coordinate 3,591 of NZ_JAAHHE010000444.1, read as the reverse complement.
GGCAATGCCTACAGTGACAGAATCCGTGGGGACAGGGCAGAGAATCTTGAACTTGCCATTGAAGCATTCCAACGAGCTTTGTCAGTTTACACCCAAGAAGACTTCCCCATGGAGTGGGTACAGACTCAAACTAACCTGGGCAATGCCTACAGTGACAGAATCCGTGGGGACAGGGCTAAAAATCTAGAACTTGCTATTGAAGCATTCCAACAAGCTTCGTCCGTTCGCACCACACAAGACTTTCCCATGGCTTGGGCAATGACTCAAAGCAACCCTCAAAACAACCTTGGTCTGCCCATAATGACAGAATCCGTGGTGATAGGCAAGAGAATCTGAAAAAAGCGATTGTTGCATACCAACTAGCGTTAATGCTTACTATCGCTTTATTACCCACTCCCGACTCCCTACTCCCGATTCCCTAATCCCTATTTCTTTTTAAGAGAAACTAATGATGGGACAAAAGCAGAGAGTCGTAGATGAATTATCTTGGCTTGATTAAACAAGCCATCTTTGATTAAGTGAGGCAGAGCCTGAGGTCTGACATTGTAAATATTGTTGTCTATGACCTTTACTTTGCCTCCTTCTTGCTCGAAGAAACCCGATTGTAATAACTGGTTGAAATAGTACTGGTCACCAAAATGTCCTGCTCTCATATCTGAGTCATCTTGTTCTGACATCAGAGTAATCCAGCCATCAATCATTTTAGTAATGAATTGGCATTTTTTTAAGGCGAATACTCCTGTATTAATGTGTTTATGTGATTTATAGCCAATAAATTTATAGGGTTGTTTACTATAGTCAACATTAGGTTCTTTTGCTATACATAAATAACAGTCATCAAGAAACACAAAAATATCGGAAATATCCCCAATTACCAAGGTATCTGTATCCATAAATAAGGTTTTTTCGTAAGGACTCATTTTCAAGATATCTGCTTTGAGTTTATGAGGATTTTTGTTTCTTTTTAAAGGATAGACTGTACAGCCATCTAACTCCCCAATGGCGCAATCGGTAAATAGGGATATCGGGATGGTAGGATTGGATTTCTTGAAAAATTTATAAGCATTAAGAAATTCTCGTTTAAATTTTTCCCCAATCGCTAAATAAATTACACCACAGTCGTGGCTTGAGGACATCAAGTCATTCTTTTGACTAGGGTTTTCCTGGAAACCTTTACTATGGTTTTTACTATGGTGTTTATACAGACCTTCTAATAAAGCCTCGCCAAAATTATCCTCTGACCACTGGAAGTTAGGGTTAAGGGACATCCCTAAGCGATACTCAGCTACTGCTTCAGCTGCCATGGCTTTTCGGGCTAGGGCTTTGGCTAAGGTGATATGATACTGATGGTGATCAGGGTTGAGGTCAATGGCTTTACGGTAAAATGCGATCGCAGCTTCGAGATGACCTTGTTTCTCCAAGACTTCCCCCAAGTTGTGATGAGACGAAGATATCTTGGGGTTAAGCCCAATCCCACGACGGTAAGCGATAATAGCTTGGTCAAGCTGACTATTTTCTGTGTAAGCTTCCCCTAATTTATGCTGAAAGCCGCAGAAGTATTGTGCCTTTTCTGGTATTGCCAGTAAATCAATTCTCTCAGTGTTGAGGCTGGTCTTTGGTTGTATTGGTTGTAACTCGTAATCATGTCGCCTCAGAAAATCGTAAATCTGATGTCGATTCCCGAGGGTTCGTTTAAATACTTGCTCATTAATCTCAATCACCATCCGAGGTTGATGTTGATATATCGTCTCTTCAGCTCCTTTGAGGGCTTTTAACTCCCAACCTTCTACATCAAACTTGATCAAGTCTAGCTGGGTAAACTCAAAGGAATCTAATCGAACAGCTCGAATGGTTTGTGAGTTATCGGAATAGGAGCAAAAACTCTCTCCTGTGTTTGGTCTAATCACCAAATTCAGGGTTTCTTCTTGGTCTGAAAGGGCATAGTTATAGGATTCTGCCCCTGGTACATTTAATTTGAGACATTCATAAGCTTCTGGCAGGGGTTCAAATGCTAACACTCGACCAGTTATCCCAACTTTATTCAGGTAAGCAATGGTGTGATCGCCAATGTTGGCACCAACATCTATGGCAACACCACCCCTTGGTATATGAGGTAAAATCCCCCTCAACAGTGATTGATCGTGATCTAAGCGTCCTACTTTTGGTATTAATTGAGTCCTATAGGTGTCATTTTCAATTAATGCAATACCATTCCAAAATTTGATTGCCATAGTTAAGTTTTAAAGGGAACAGGGAATAGGGAGCAGGGAGTAGGGAGTAGGGAGTAGGGAAAAGGGAGCAGGGAGTAGGGAGTAGGGAGTAGGGAAAAGGGAAAAAATCCTGGGCTTTTCTAGAGTAGTTATGATATAGCGTTTTTATCTGGGTTGTAAACACACTTCTTGCCTTCAAACTTTAGCATGTATGCCTCTTGCCTCTTGCCTTCAAACTTTTCCCTATTCCCTGTTCCCTGTTCCCTATTCCCTGTTCCCTGTTCCCTATTCCCTATTCCCTATTCCCTATTCCCTATAATCCTCAAGAGAATTCTCTCATTTTAAGCCAAAAGGAAGCGCCTCCTTTATTAACACCAGTCATTTCCGGGGATTGCCAAAGGGATGACATTATGGCTTTTAAGTATGGATCGTACCCGATGAAAGCGTTTGGCAAAATAATATCAAATTTACTACCTTCTGCCAAGAGGTAGGCGGCTAATACATACTGTTCAGAATAATGACGCTTTTCCCATTTTTGAGGATAATCATAGGGTAAAAATATATTATGAAATACTACAATAACCCCAGGCTTCAACTTGTAAAAAATATCTAAAAATATTACTGTAGCATCGGAATTCATAAATATTCGATGGGAATTATCTACAAATAATATATCCCCAGATTCCAGTTGATCAAAAATAGCAATATCGACAGTTTCTACGGGCTTTCGAATCACTTCATCACAGATTAAATCAACTTCTGCTCTCGGCTGAGGATCGATAGATATAATCTTAGTGTTTAGCCCACCATCCTTAATCGCTCGCCTAGCGAATTTTGTAGAGTTTCCTGACCCAACTTCAAAATAGAGTTTAGGCTTATTCAAGCGTATAATACTATAAAGGGAGACGGCATCAAGACCAGGGAGCCAGGGATTGAATAATGATGGCTCTGGGGATTGCTCTTTTATGGCTTTATTGGCGAATTTCAGCAGATTTTCCTGGTATTGCAAAAAGCTATTGAGATAAGTTTTGTAAGTGTCTCTACCTCGATTAATTATTTCATACAGCTTGGGATGAGGAGGCTTACCATGCCCATATCTCGATTTTTGATTTATGGGATAATCGAAATATAGGAATGTGCCTTTATAGGATTTTTCAGTTTTCATTTTTAATAGCAGTTATCAATTTGGTGAGGTAGTTTTGTCTTGGGGAGTCGGGAGTCGGGAGTCGGGAGTCGGGAGTCGGGAGTCGGGAGTCGGGAGTCGGGAGTCGGGCGTCGGGAGTCGGGAGTCGGGAGTCGGGAGCCGGGAGTCGGGAGTCGGGAGTCGAGAGTCGGGAGTCGGGAGTCGAGAGCAGGTCGGAAGGCGAGGAAGTTACGAGTA
>NZ_JAAHHE010000443.1:0-4405 GCF_010692525.1 Moorena sp. SIO3B2 | reverse complement strand
GCACCACACCCAACTTCCAACAATGAATCCTTTGGGGTGATGTTGAGCCGAGCCGCGATATGCTTCCCATAAGCCATCCAGCCAGATTCTTGCACACCTGATGACCAGGGAGGATCGTAGCCATTTGCAACCAGCAAAGAAACTAAAGTTGGCTGCTCTGCGTGATCAGCCTGTCTGCGATTCCAGATGTCGTGCCAATTGTTCTGCAATGTCTAATCTTTAAATAGCTCTAAAACAATATGTATGTTACACCCTAATGTATTACTTTGTCTACAGTGAGCATCTCTATTCAGCAATTATGATTTGGGAAAAGATACAAATCATGTTCTATGGTGTTTGTAGAGAACATATTAAAATTTTTATATCAGATTTCTATAAATTATTCATATTGGATTATTTTCTTGACCAGTTTAAGCGATCGCCAACAGAACTGAATAACGTAATATTTATCCGTCACAGTTTACCATAAGTTGCAAAAACTGGATGACTGAGTATTTTTATATCTTCTTCACTTAATGAGGGATGCCATACATCGATAACTAAGACAACTCTTGATTTTTCCCCTTGATGCAATACTTCATGCTCGAAAGAATCGTCAAACGCCATAGCTTTACCTTGGTGCCAAAAGCGCCATTCATTTCCTACTCGTATTTTTGCACTTTCTGGTTCGGGTATGCGCACTCCTAAATGGTATCTCAATCTTAAGTTTGAAGAACCACTATGGGGCAATATATGACTATCAGAAACTAACTCGGAAAACAGCACAAAACCAAAGTTAATACAAAGGGGTAATTTTTCGAGTATTGAAAGTGTTTTTGGGCATAAATATGCTATAGCTTGTTTCTCTCGCCCAGTAGAAAAAATAAATATACCATTCCATTGACCTGACCCCATTAAGCTAACATGATCGGGATGTTCTTTCATATATTCATCTATTTTGTTGTACTCAGATATAATTATTTCGGCATTTTGTTCGAGGATTGAGGTAATTTCATCGTTATCATCAAACCACGGTTTACTGTTGAGGGATGTACAGTACCAAACACTAGGGTTCGGATGGTTGATACCATCTTCTTCCCTGTGGGAATAGTAAATAGTATTGATGTCGTAATTTTTGGCAATCGCATCTCGTTTTCGTTGGAATATGTGTGCGTTAAATATGTGAAAAATTCCGCGCCAACTGACTGCATATTTTAAGGGTAAGTCATACCAAAATAAGTTGTTTAAATTTTCGGATTCTACACCATTTAATAATCTAGCGATATCCCGAGAGTCTTGGATATATTTAATGTATTTTTTCATCGTTAATAGTTATGGTTAATTGTGTATAATATTATCGTTTATAATTCTACCCCCTTGAACAGTTAAGCGGATAATGATGTGATCTACAGCGGTTTGCACTTGCTGTTAGGTACTTTCGTTATCGGTTTTTAGGGAGCAGGGAGCAGGGAGCAGGGAGCAGGGAAGTCGGAAGTGGGAACAGGGAAGAGGGAAAAAAATCTTGTGTACCTGATAGTTATGCAAACCGCCGTAATTTCTGAGGCTAACTTTAAGTTGATCAATCCTGGAGGGGGATAAACTTTTGGAATGGGCATCTTGTTGTGGAACGGGCATCTTGTTGTGGAACGGGCATCTTGGTGGAACGGGCATCTTGCCCATTATCAATATTTTCGGGCAGGCAGGATGCCCACCCCACTCCTATTAATTGCTTAATTCAGCAACGCCCATAAAACCATATCTATGGTATACCTCAGTGTAATATTATGAGGACATAGAATATCATCGATAACACCGAAAATTGTAAAAACAAAGCCATGATTAAAGAATATGAAAACTATCAGGATACATCCAAAAACTACGACACCACTCGTATCCCAATCGGGGTTGAGATTTTATTAGGTTGCTTTGCGACTACCCCTCGTCCTTTGCCAGAGCAGGTGATCTTGGATGGTGGGTGTGGTACTGGAAACTATATCCAGGCGTTGAAGAGCAAAGTCAATAGCCTGTGGGGTCTAGAATTCAATGGGGGAATGTTGGCGCAAGCAACAGAAAAGTTCCGCAATCACCCCAATATTCACTTAGATCAAGGCAGTCTTATCGATCTTCCCTATGAGAATGAAACCTTTGATGGGATAATGTGTAACCAGGTTCTCCATCACTTGGGTTCCGACGACGCAGCTCAGGAAAATTTTCCTGAACTGAACCAGGTGTTTGAGCAAGCGTATCGAGTGCTGCGTCCCCAAGGCGTATTTGTGTGTAATACCAGCAGTCATCCACAGATTTATGATGGATTTTGGTGGGCTGATCTGATTCCAGACGCGGTATCAAGAATCGCTAAACGTATGCCACCCATAGCATGCATTACTCAGAAATTGGATCAAGCTGGCTTTTGCTTTGGGGGCATTGTTGTTCCAATTCATGCTGTTATGCAAGGTGACAATTACCTTGACCCAGAAGGCCCCCTCAAGCAAACCTATCGGAATGGTGATTCTACTTGGTCTTTGGCGAAGCAAGGGGAATTAGAACAAGCATTGGAGCGAGTTGGAAATATGAACAAGGATGGAAGCATCGTTCACTATCTTGAGCAACGGGAAAGTTTGCGCCAAAAATTGGGGCAAACTACCTTTGTTTATGCCTACAAGAAACAGAGTTGAGAGCCTCCATGTTTTAATTTCTAGAAGGACGTGAATTAACGACCTTTTAGAATCTCCAATGCTATGGGCTAAGGCGCAAGCTTCGCCAACAGCCCAGAGAGACATCAAATGCACACCTCATAGGCACAATACAGAATCTTGATCTTCTCTGCATAATCATGATTATTGGGAAGATAGGGTTGTGGTGGCGAAAGATAGGCTTGTTTTAAAATGCCTTCTGACTCCATCTGTTGCAAGGTAACGTCGAATTTTTTTTGAGAGTGGATATCCTCTCGGTTTGTAAACACCAGATATCCTCCCGGCTTTACTACTCGGCAAAACTCATACAACACATTTGACGTTTCCATATTAGTAAGCACAGCAGTGGAAATGATTCCATCAAATTCATTATCTTGAAATGGCAATGCTTGCTGTATATCTGCTTTATATAAAGCAGTATAAATATTTTTATCCCTAGCAATGTCTAAAGATTTACCAGAAATATCAACTCCAATTATGGTTTGATAACCTTGTTCTCGAAGAGCTTGTCCAGCAAGTCCCGTTCCACATCCGAGATCCAAAATTTTGCCATCGGTAGCAACAAATTTTGCAATCAGTTCAGCAGCAACCTGATGACCAGCATACTGCCAATTCAAGACTTTATCCTCATATACTTGAGCTAAAGTATCATATTCCTTCTCAACCTCGCTGCTCTCAGTGTTCCATTTATTTGACCACTTTGCTAAGAATTGGGCTTGTTGATTATTAGTCATTAAGTCTTCTCTTTAATTTTAACTTTAATTACCTATATTTTAATTTCTACTATAGCATAGCATTAACTGTTTTTCTACAGAAAATAAAAACTAGTGAAAGTGATTAGTTTGAATCAAATGATTGAATAATATACTCTCTGGCATACCATAAATATTGAATACCAGAAACCCAGATCAATGATTGAGTTATAAGTATGAATAACACAGTCAGGTCAGAAAGACTCTCACTTGCAGGTCTTAATGTAGTTAATGTAATTACTGCAATAGTCGTGAAACACAATATTATAGAATTCCAACGATTTTCTAAAGGATCGGAATATCCAAAAATTCGACCTTCTAGTAGTATGTGTAAACCAATAACAATAAACAACCATTGACTTGAAAACCCATAAAGTTTATACCAATAAAGCCCTACCAACGGATAACCAATATATACGGCTTTTAATTTAGCAATAACATTTGCTTCAATCACAATATTATTTAAATTTAATATCTGTCTGGCAAATGTTGCTAAAAAGTCTCTTGTCAGAGCTAGAAAAACAAACCATATCGGGAGAATTCCCATCTCAATGCTAATGACATACAAAGCTAGGAAACCTATATAGTCTACAATCGGATCGAAATACTTACCGAAATCTGTTTTTAAGTCCTTTGTTCTAGCTAACCACCCATCAACAGCATCCAATAAAAATGCTATATAGAATAACACACCAATATACAGATAGTATTGAGGAGGAACAAGATACCATGAAACAAAAGCTATAAAAATTAAAAATAATCTAAATAAGGTAATGTGATTCGGTTTAATCACGATATCTATAACTCCTTGATTATTTCTTTGATAATCATTTTCCAGTCAACAGTTGTGGAATCTACAATATTCCACAAGCCAAATCTTTCAGGTCGTACTGAAGATAGTTTTTTCATTCTTTTATAAGTATTTGATTCTATAATAGTATCAAATCCTTGTTTTAATTCTAAGGTTATCTCTAATTTTCG
>NZ_JAAHHE010000442.1:0-4406 GCF_010692525.1 Moorena sp. SIO3B2 | reverse complement strand
GTTGCATATCCCCGCACGCAACACCCGCACTAAGGCTTCATCAGAGGGTGGTGATGGCACAGGTAGGTCAGTGCGCAGTTGCAGTTGCTGGTTTTCGAGCCAGAGTCCTTTCATTGTTGGTTGTTGTAACAAGATTAGAGAAATTGCTTCCTATTTCTTATCTTAGCGATCAGCAGTCAGCAGTCAGCAGTCAGCAGTCAGCCTTCAGCCTTCAGCCTTCAGCCTTCAGCCTTCAGCCTTCAGCCTTGGCCTTGGCCTATGGCCACGCTACGCGAATGGCCACGCTACTTGAGGTGCGGTCAGTGGTCAGTGGTCAGCTAAGGTAACTCAGATTAAACTAATGCTTACCTGCTTTTATTAAAAAACTGATTTCAGCAGTCAGCAGTCAGCAGTCAGTGGTCAGCCGTCAGTGGTCAGCGGTCAGCCGTCAGTGGTCAGCGGTCAGCCGTCAGTAGTCAGTAGTCAGCCGTCAGTAGTCAGCCGTCAGCCTTTAGCCTTTAGGTAAAAACTGAAAACTGATAGCTAATAGCTGATCGCTGATCGCTGATCGCTGATCGCTGAAACCTGATAGCTGAAACCTGATAGCTAAAAACTGAAAACTGAAAACTGATAGCTGATAGCTGAAGACTGATAGCTGAAAACTGATAGCTGATAGCTGATAGCTGATAGCTGATAGCTGATAGCTGAAACCTGATAGCTGATAGCTGATAGGAGCATTCAATATTGAGAGATTTTAAAAAATTGAAAGTTTGGGAAAAAGCCCATCACCTGACGTTATCTGTTTATAAGGCAACCCAAGTATTTCCGAAGGAAGAACTTTATGGGTTGACAAGCCAAATCCGTCGCTCTTCCGCTTCAATACCTGCCAATATTGCCGAGGGATGTGGTAGAAACGGAAAAGCCGAACTAGCCCGTTTTCTTCACATTGCTATGGGTTCAGCAAGTGAACTTGAATATCATCTGTTACTAGCTTACAATCTTAACTTACTCAAAGCCAAAGACTATGAATTCCTGGCAGCAGAAGTAACAGAGATTAAACGCATGCTGACCTGTTTTATTCAAAAGCTGAAAGCTGAAAGCTGATAGCTGTCAGCCGTCAGCCGTCAGCGGTCAGCGGTCAGCGGTCAGCGGTCAGCGGTCAGTAGTCAGCCGTCAGCCGTCAGCGGTCAGCGGTCAGCCGTCAGCGGTCAGTAGTCAGCGGTCAGCCGTCAGCGGTCAGTAGTCAGCCGTCAGCGGTCAGCGGTCAGCGGTCAGCCTTCAGCGGTCAGCCGTCAGCCTTGGCCTTGGCCTATGGCCACGCTACGCGAATGGCCACGCTACGCGAACAGCAGACGTAACAAAGATTCAAGCAATACTTACCTGTTTTATTCAAAAGCTGAAAACTGAAAGCTGATAGCTGTCAGCCGTCAGCCGTCAGCCGTCAGCCTTTAGCCTTTAGCTGAAAACTGATAGCTGAAAGCTGAAAGCTGAAAACTGATAGCTGAAAACTGATAGCTGAAAGCTGATAGCTGTCAGCCGTCAGCCTTTAACTGATAGCTGATAGCTGAAAACTGAAAGCTGATAGCTGATAGCTGATAGCTGATAGCTGATAGCTGATTACTGATAGCTGATAGCTGATAGCTTACTAAACTTCTGTCCAGCCATCAATTGTAGCCATCAAAATATTCACCAAAGGATGATCGATAGCTTCCTTGAAAGCTTCTACTCCTCCTGCTTTCAGGGCATTTATCACCTTGGCTTTTAGGGTTGGGTTAGTCTCAATTTGGTCAATAACTTCACCTACAACTATCATCTTCTCTTTGTTGGTTGTAGTGGGATTATTCTGGGATAGTTGGTTGAGGAGTTGCTGGATTTCTGCTGCTGCTTCGGCTAGGTTTTGGGTTGGCTCTGATGTCAAATTATTAGTAATGTTAAATTCTTGTCTAGCCTTGTCGTTGGCAATAGCAACAGGAGAACCATTAGTGTTGCTATTGTTTATCTCAAAATTACGTGAATTATCTGACATATCACTCTCCGCTTTAGCTGTATTTGTAAAATTAACTATAGGATTCGATGACTGGTTGCTCAAACCGTCTATAATCTCCTTGAGATCATTAATTTCGCGAGTTTTAGCTTCTTGTTTACCCTCTAGAAAAGCAATTTTTTTCTCTGCTTCCAACCTAGGTTCATAAACTTGTAAAAATTGTTTTTGAACTTTACCTTTATCTGTGGCTTCTGGAACTTCCAAGGTAAGTAAAACATCATTGCCTTTCTTTTCAATACCTTGAATCGAATCACTAGTAATTTCAGTATTTTCCGCCATTATTTTCTGAAAGGCTTGACGAAATGCTTCTTGATTCACACCATTACGTAGCAGAATTTGCACGGTATTCATAATTTTGTTATAGAGCTTTTCAAAATCTCCTGGTTGGAAAACCTGGTCAGGATCATGGGGACGACGCTCTCGACTTCCTTGAGAATTGGGCTTCTCTAGTAAAAAGACATACTGACAATCAATGTTAGTTAACGTAGTTGTTGAGTCAATATTCCACGCTTCTAAACAAGCTCCGGTTAAATAAGCATGAGTAAAATCAGTACCAACGCAATTAGCTTCAGTTAAAATAGCCCATTCTAAATTAGCATCCTCTAAGGTGGCTTCGCTAATATCAGCTAGTTTGAGATTAGCCTTATTTAAATTAGCCCCTTTTAAATTTGCCCCTCTGAGATTGGCATTACTATAATTATTATTATAACCATAACCACTTATCAATAATTCTCTGACAGCTGTATCAGCTAAGAGAGTTTTACCTGGTCTAGCTCGGTCAAGTTGAATAGTATTTTGCCAACAGGTACGAGTAAGCGTAGCTTCTCTTAAATCTGTACTTTTGAGGGTAGCCTCTGTAAAGTCAGCATCGGTTAAATCGGCTTTGTAAAAACTGGTACCTCCTGTAGCAGCAAAGGCAATAGCAATAGTACGAATCCAGGCATCTCGGGGGTCCCCTTTTAGAGCACGCCAGCCTAGGTAAGCACCAATTAATAGTAATACTAAGGCTATGGCTAAGGCTAAGGCTATGTCTACGGGTCCCGTTAAGCTGAAGGTGCTGGCCATGGCGCTGGGGAAGGCGCTGGGGAAGACGAAGGCGCTGGCGATAGCGAAGGCGATAGCAATGGCAAAGGTGAAGGCGCTGACCCTGGCAATGGCAAAGACGAAGGTTATGGTGATGGCGAAGGCGAAGGCGCTGGATCTGGCGAAGGCATTGGGGAAGGCGCTGGGTAAGGCGCTGGCGATGGCGAAGGCGCTGGCCATGGCGCTGGCGCTGGCGACTCCTGCTCCGAGCCCTTGACGCAGGATAACACTATATACTATAGTTAGTGTGATCAAAGCTATCCAACCGAACACTTGCTTTTCTAAGTTGTTATCAAAGATTAACCCTACTACCCCCCCAGCAAGTAGGGAGGCAATTCCTGATACTCCTGAAACTATCAATGAAACTAACAGAATAACAGTTACCCACCGTTTTTGTAATCCAGCTTTGGCCTTACAGAACTTAGTTCCGGTTAGATTAGCATTCTTAAAGTTTGTTCCCCTAATATCAGTTTCACTAAAATCCGCCCCTGAAAGGTTTTCCCCCTGGAAAGACTGACCTCTGAGATTTACCCTGCGGAAATCCCTTTGTCCTTCTGCATATCTTTTTAGAACTTCATTAGCTTTCATTAGTCGTTAGAGCAGGGTAAACCAGTCTTATGTTGAAACGCCTACTGGATATTAGATTAATAATCTAAGCATTGGTTCTTAGATTATTTTTGCTTATTAATTTAGATGCATTACCCTGACTTAGCGATTATACTCCCGACGAAGGAAAACCTGAGTAAGAGAGTCTTTATTATAAACTGATTCAATGTAATCAATTAGAATTGTATCAGAAATCCTAATTGATTACATGACTATTTCTCAGCGAAAATACTTAAAATCCTGAGCGAAAACACTTAACAAATAAAAAAAACTATAGCGCTATATCAAGGGGATAAGGAAAGAGAGGGAAGTGTGGGGATTAGTGTCAAGGTTATTATCAGCTAACCGCTGACGGCTGATGGCTGTTCGCGTAGCGTGGCCTACGGCCTACGGCTGACCGCTGATAGCTTACCTTAGCTCTGTCTAGCCAAGTCAAGTTCACTAGTATTATCCAAACACGTACCAGTAAGATTAGCCTTTCTTAAATCTGTACTTTTGAGGGTAGCTCCGGTAAAGTCAGCATCGGTTAGGTCAGCATTGTAAAAGCTAGTACCCCCTGTAGCCGCAAATGCGATCGCAGTACTCCGAATCCAGGCATGTTTAGGGTCTTCGGTGAGAGCACCCCAGCCCAGGTAAGAACCAAGTAACGCCAAGAGGAAGGCCAAGGTTCCACCTATGGCAGAGGCCAGGTCGA
>NZ_JAAHHE010000441.1:0-4410 GCF_010692525.1 Moorena sp. SIO3B2 | reverse complement strand
CCCCTACGGTTTTTGCCCACCCTACAAGCTACTAGATGTTGCTTACGACTATCACGTTCCTGTTCAAAAGACGTAAATTTATCTGGTTTAGCAATAGCCCTAAGGAGTTTAGTTGAAACTGGTTTAATTGAGACCATCAGAGATCAATAGAGACCATTTATTAAGTAAAATTATAAAATAAAATTATAAAATAAAATTATAAAATAAAATTATAAAATAAAATTATAAAATAAAAACCAAGAAGATAAGCGATAATTGGGACAACAGTAGAACAACTGGCCGATCGGTTCAAGTTTCTATTGCCCATTGTCCATTTTAAAGTACTATAATATACTGCTATGCTAAGAGCTGGAATTGTTGGACTGCCCAATGTAGGCAAATCAACCTTATTTAATGCCCTAGTTGCCAATGCCAAGGCAGATGCTGCGAATTTCCCTTTTTGTACCATTGAGCCGAATGTCGGTGTAGTTGCTGTCCCAGATCAGCGGTTGCAGGTTCTGGCCAAGATTTCTGAATCTGAGAAAATTGTGCCAACTCGGATTGAGTTTGTGGATATTGCTGGTTTAGTCAAGGGAGCCAGTAAAGGCGAAGGCTTGGGTAACCAGTTTTTAGCCAATATCCGAGAAGTCGATGCGATTGTCCATGTGGTGCGCTGCTTTGATGATGATGACATCATCCATGTTTCCGGCTCCGTTGACCCAGCTCGGGATATTGAAGTCATTAATTTAGAATTAGCCTTAGCTGATTTAGGGCAAGTTGAACGCCGGATTGAGCGTACCCGGAAGCAAGCTCGTAGTAACAAAGATGCCAAGATGGAACTTGATGCCTTGGAAACCTTGAGTGCTGGGTTGAATGAAGGCAAATTAGTGCGCCAGATTAGTTTAACAGAAGAAGAAGCCGAGTCAGTCAAGCAATTGGGGTTACTGACCAGTAAGCCAGTTATCTATGCCGCTAATGTATCTGAAGATGACTTAGCCACTGGCAATGACTGGGTCGAGCAAGTGCGGCAAATTGCTGCTACCGAAGATGCTCAAGTGGTAGTGGTTTCTGCTCAAGTAGAGTCAGAACTAATTGAGTTACCTGAAGAAGACCGAGAGGATTTTCTTCAGTCCCTTGGTGTAGAAGAAGGGGGATTAAAATCATTGATTGGCGCTACCTACGAATTGTTGGGTTTACGTACCTTTCTGACCACTGGTCCCCAGGAAACTCGGGCGTGGACTATTGCTGCTGGTATGAAAGCCCCCCAAGCGGCTGGGACAATTCACTCGGATTTTGAGCGAGGCTTTATTCGGGCAGAAACCATTGCTTATGGGGATTTGGTAGCTGCTGGAGCGATGACCGCTGCTAAGGAAAAAGGGTTAGTTCGCTCAGAAGGTAAAGATTATGTTGTACAAGAGGGAGATGTGATGCTTTTCCGCTTTAATGTGTAAGTAGTGGTGCTCTAAAAGGTGATACCCATGGATATTATTAGTCTTTTAATTGCCTGTTTGGTTACTGCCGTCAGTTTGTTGATCATTTCCAAACTCCCAACTGGTGTCGAGATTGATAGTTTTGAGAAAGCATTGGTTTCAGCAGTGGTGTTCGGCATTCTCAATGCCCTATTGAAACCAATCCTGATTGTTTTATCTCTTCCTCTGACTATCTTGACTGTTGGGCTTTTTGCTATTGTGGTCAACGCGATTATTTTTGGCTTAGCCGCTGCTTTGGTAACAGGATTCCGACTTCGCTGGGGATTTTGGAGCGCTTTGATTGGCGCAATTGCCCTTGGTTTCGTTAATTCCTTGATCTATAAGCTGCTCGGAACCTTGGCTTGATTGTTGGTCACTAACTGGTAAACACACAGGTAAAAGACAGGTAAACACACAGCTTAAGCTGTCAGCTCTCAGCCGTCAGCTAATCAACGGGAGATAGTAAACAAGCATCTGGGTTACTGGTAGGACTGCTTGAAAATCCCTGCTCGTTTTACTCATCTGACCCCGTGCAGCGATCGCGCCTGCTATCAGCTCTCAGCTTTTGAATAAAAAAGCTGAGAGCTGACGGCTGAGAGCTGACGGCTGACGGCTGAGAGCTGACGGCACCTCAAGTAGCGCATATGCTTACCAAAATACTATCTCCTAAAGCATAATTCCGAAACTATATGAATTCAATCGCACCAGCAGTCTACATTATCGGTGCTGGACCAGGCGCTCCAGACTTATTAACTGTCAAAGCCTTGAAAATCCTCCAAAAGGCAGATGTTATTATCGTGGCAGATTCTCTAGTGCCCAAACAGATGTTAGAGAGTGTTCGGGCTGATGCCGAAATTATTCGCTCTGGCAACAAAACCCTAGAAGAGATTGTGCCACTGATGATTGAACGGGTGCGATCGCATAAATCTGTGGTCAGGCTACACTCAGGAGATTTGACTCTATATAGTGCTATCCACGAGCAAATGCAAGCTCTCTCAGAAGCCTCTATTCCCTTTGAAGTTATCCCAGGCATCAGCGCCTTTCAAGCAGCAGCCGCACAACTTGGTGTTGAGCTAACTATACCGGGATTAGTACAAACGATTATCCTGACCCGGATCAGTGGTCGTGCTTCTGCGGTCCCAGACTCAGAGGAATTAGCATCCCTAGCTGCCCATCAAGCTAGTTTGTGCCTCTATCTGAGTGCTCGTCATGTAGAAGCGGCTCAAGCCAAACTCCTAAAACACTATTCTGCTGATACACCAGTAGCGGTTTGCTTCCGCATTGGCTGGCCAGATGAAAAAATTTGGCTAGTTGACCTTGATAAAATGGCAGCAACTACTCATGAGCACAATTTAATTCGGACAACCCTTTACTTAATCAGTCCGGCACTAAAGACGGCTTTAAACCGTGATGGCCTTAAAACCCGTTCCCGTCTCTATCATCCCGAACACTCTCACCTCTTTCGTCCTCACCCTTCTATTGTATAAGATATATGATATAACATTAATTTTTGTGTGAAAGTGTGAAGGAACTTAATTGCCCAACACTTAATTGCCCAAAGTGTAAAGGAAAATTAGAGCCAGTTACCTGCCATGGCATTGAAGTAGACCGCTGTGTCAACTGCAAAGGCATTTGGTTTGATTCCCTGGAGGCCGAAATACTCAAAAAGATTAAAGGTTCTGAGAGTCTAGATATTGGAGACCCGGAAATTGGCTCTGAGCTGAATAAGATCAATGATGATATTTGCTGTCCCCGCTGTGGAGCCAAAATGATCCGCATGCTTGATATTGATGAGTACAGCATCTGGTACGAAAAATGCTTCCAATGCCACGGGGTTTGGCTAGATGCTGGGGAATTCAGGCAGTATAAGCATAATTTTCAGCCCAGAGGTGTTCTATATCGAGTTAAGCGCATGTTTAGAGCCCAAAAGGACATCCCCAATCCTGTCTTTTAAAAGGGAAAATTCTGTAAACTAATTGGGATTGACCGTTCGCCCAGCGTCGGGCTTTGCCCAAAAGCTCACGCGGGGCGCGTTCACTAAGAACTTAGGGAGAAAGACTCGTGCTAGACGAACAAGCAAAAAAGACCATGCTGCGCAAAATTCCCCATGGTCTATATATCTGTGGGGTCAGGGATGGTGAAGAAACAATCAATGGCTTCACGGTCAGCTGGGTAATGCAGTCTTCCTTCAAACCACCACTAATCGTTAACTGTGTTAAACAAGACTCTGGATCCCACGCCATTATTAAGAAAACAGGAGTATATGCCCTTAGCTTCCTCGATAGTGGGCAAAAAGATATGGCAGCCAAATTTTTTAAACCCCAAAGTCGCGTTGGTAATAAGTTTGCTGATGTAGAATTTTACTTCGGAGAAGTAACTGGTTGTCCGATTATTTCTGACTCCCTCGGTTATGTAGAATGCCAGGTCAGAGGAACTGTGGAAGAAGGCGATCACACCGTCTTTGTTGCTGAAGTCGTTGGTGCTGGCATTCATCGGGAAGGAGATCAGTTGTTACTGGAAAGCACTGGTTGGCAGTATGGCGGTTAGAGCTATCAGCTATCAGCTATCAGTTATCAGCTATCAGTTATTAGCTATCAGTTATCAGTTATTAGTTCTCAGCTATCAGAGGTTGTCTGATAAGTCTCATTTGCTACATCCAAGCCCCCTAAATCCCCCAATTTTGGGGGACTTTTAGAAGCAAATTGACTCTTGTCCCCCCCAAGCGAGCAATCCCTCGCTTGGGGGGCTAGGGGGGCAAAATTAAGTATCAAAAAACTTTTCAGATATCCTCTCAGCTATCAGCTTTGGGTTAGTTGCCAACGACTGACGGCTGACGGCTGACGGCTGACCACTGACCGCTGACCACTGACCACTGACTGCTGACTACTGACCACTGACCGCTGACCGCTTAACATTTCAACTGTTCAAAAGCTCAACTAGGGTGTGATATCAAAACTATGCC
>NZ_JAAHHE010000440.1:0-4411 GCF_010692525.1 Moorena sp. SIO3B2 | reverse complement strand
GCCCTTGGGGGTCTTGCTGATAGACTTCGTTAGTCCATTTTCCGTTAACGAGCATCCCTGTTGCCATAGTTTTCCTCTGTTCGTTTAGCGTGGCCAACGGCCATGGTATTTTTTTTATACTATCTATTGCTAAGGGAGTAGGGAGTCGGGAGTCGGGAGTCGGGAGTCGGGAGTAGGGACTGCATCCCTTAAAACCCTCTTTGCTTTTGGTTTTTAGCTTTCTCGGCATTGCTGAATCTTTGGATAAAACTGAATGGCTAGCTATGAACAGGCGCAGTTATCGTTATGGTAGGGAGCAGTGGAATGGGTGGTGAGGGGCGGTATTGGTTTTTAGCCAGCACCTGTGGTGATAACCCGTAATAATTCTTTACAAAACTCTGCGTCACGTTTCGCTTCCTGTGGTCTCTTATTTATAGAAACCAAGCTTTCCAAGAGCAAGCGCTTTTGAAAAGTAGATCAAGGAACGCCTATTAGATACCTGGAAGTTTGTCACTATGTTTAGTCAATGTGAAATTTTAGAAGATTCCAAAGAACAACTCAAAACAATAGTGCGAGAAGTCTGTGAGCCAGATAATCTTCCGGAACAGCCAGAGCTTTTTGAGTTGGTTCAAGAGTATTACCAGCTCGCGACTCAAAAAGAGCTTGCCCAAGAAGATGGTAAGAGAATGGCACAAATGTTTGAGCTGGCAGTATTAGATCTGCAGTTTGACCAGTGCATTGACAAGGTAGATCAGCTGATCAGCCAGTCCTTGCAGTCTTCTCCCTCTTCAGGTTGCTCTGGTCTCCTTTCCCTAGAAGAGTTTATCTATCAGGTAAATGCCATAGCGCCCCAAGAAATGAGTATGGAGAGGTTCAAAGACCTTGCGGTGAAGCTTAATTTGAGTAAAAAGCTAATCGAGCAATCTATTAGTTTTAAAAAGAGTGACTACCATACCCACTTAGTTTGTACGACCCCTTTTGGTAATATTTCTGTTATTTCTTGGGAGCCGGGTCAGTTTTCACAAATACATGTCCACGAAGATAAAATTACCATAATCCGTGTCTACAAAGGAACCCTTACCCACCGCTTTTATGATCCAGTGGAGCACTTGCACGGAAAACAGGGCTACCGAACAAAGGACGAGAAAAAGTTCATAGAAGGTCAGTTAGTCTGCGTTGGATTTCATCAGACTCACCAGCTTGCTAACGAGTCTCAAGAGAGACTCGTTACTGTGCATGTTCGGTTCTTCAAACAAAGACTTATATCCTGTGAACCCTTAGAAAATTGTGAACCGGATAAGTCTCGTCCTGATTTAGTTGATAGGCGAAAATGATCGGCTTGGCGCTTGCTGATCACAATTTAGTCTAGCTTTTTGTTATTGGGCAGAGCAGAAAATATTTTTCTAGCCTGCCCTATCGACGACGATATAAGTGATTTCATTTACACCAGTGTGCATTATCAGGAAAACAATTCAAATGCTAAAACCCCAAACAGATCAAAATTGCTCCGATCAGGGTGAAATGATGGAACAGGAAGAACTTGCCAACCTTTTAGATTCACTATCGATTAAAATAAAAGTTTGGCTGTGCCAATTTAATCTTAATAGCAAGTATACCCATAAAGACATTATAAACGATGTCTTTTTACTTGTCCAAAAACTAATCGAATCCGGGAAACTAGAGTCCTATTTAGACGTTGATGAGGGACTTTACCTGGTTATAATTAAGGGTGAATTAAGAGAGCCAATTATTAATCCAAAAGCTTGGGTCCGAAAAGTTATCTTGAATTACATAAGGGGACTCCACCGTGATCATAAGAGGTTTTTAGATATTAGTTCCCAACAGTGGGAAAGTTCACTCTCGATTGGTCAGAGTAATGTGCTTCCATTTGCCCGTCACACTCACCCTATGCAGTATATAGAGAACGTGGAAGTATGGGAGAAGATAACACAACTTCCTGATCAAGACTCAGAAATTTTGGAGTTGTTCTATTTTAAAAAGCTTTCCTGTGCTGAAATTGCCAGTCATTTAGAACATAAGGGCTATCCCCGGTATACGGCAGAAAATATTCGGCAAAAAAAGTTTCGAGCACTCAATAAGCTTCGCAAACTTTATTTATAAACGGGATTGGTGAGCAAAATAAAATTCTAGATAGGGAGCATCTCATCGGGTGCATCTCATTTTTGCTGTTTGACACGGTGGTGCGTTACGGGGCGGGCTATCCAAAGCCTGGCTACGAAGCGGAAAATGAGCCCCCCCTAACGCACCCTACACAACTTTTTTACAAATATGAGATGCACCCCATCTCATCTTTCTAAACAATAAAGTAAGTGTGGTTGTGAGGAGTGTGGTTGTGAGGAGTGTGGTTGTGAGGAGTGTGGTTGTGAGGAGTGTGATTATTGTAGGAATTTTATTATGATTTTTGCCTAATTTCAGGTATTGATATGCACCCTATAAATAACTAGTAATTGTAGTTAAATTACAAAGATGACTGTGAAACTGTTAGTACACAGGCACTTTTGTGCGTTTATTAGCTATGAAAAAAAAATGTTTGAGTTTGTCACGTTGGGCAATATTTTTACTCTCTTTAATAGAAACCTTTAACTAAAGTAAAATCGGGGTAAGGCGACATGAATAGCAAAGAACTCCAAGAAAGGTATGCAGCAGGGGAACGAGATTTTTGTGCTATCAACCTAGTTCAAGCTAATCTGAGTGGTATCAACCTTAGTGGTGTGAATCTGAGTCGAGCAGATTTAAGCGGGGCTAACCTGAGCCGAGCTGATTTGAGTGGGGCTAAGTTGCGTTGTGCGGGATTGGAAAAAGCTAATTTGACTGATGCCAAGCTTCACAGGGCAAATCTAGGTCGAGCGAAACTTGCTGGAGCAAACCTAAGTGGAGCAGATTTGAGAGCTGCCAATTTCAAGGGTGGGGATCTCGCTGAAGTAGACTGGAAGGATGCAGAAGTATGGGGTACGGTTATGCCTGATGGTAGGGTTGTTTCCTGATTTACTCAAGATTTAGCTTCCTAGATGCCTACTGGCAATCATCTCCAGATAAAACGCCGTTGCTTAATCATGGAATGATTAAGCAACGCTCCTTTTTCCCTAAGAAAGCTTAGTCAGGAATTCTAAAAATGTTTTAGTTCTTGGTGTTAAGAGGGTACGGCGATAGGCATCTGCCGCTTTTTTAATTCCTTCTGCTTGAGTTGGATAGGGATGAATTACGCTCGAAAGCTTACTCAAACCAATCTTATGGACAATTGCTGTAGTCACTTCAGAAATCATTTCCCCTGCATGAGTTGCCACAATAGTTGCTCCCAGGATTTGATCTGACCCTTTCTTGTGGTGAATTTTAACAAATCCCTCTTCTTCGCCATCTGCGATCGCTCGGTCTACAGTACTAAAGGGAATTTTAATCGTATTAACATTAAACCCTTTGGCTTGAGCTTCATGTTCATACATCCCCACATGGGCAATTTCTGGATCAGTATAGGTTGCCCAAGGCATAACCAAATTACTCAGTTTATATTTACCGAAGCCAAAGGGAGAAAATAGAGTATTCTTAATCACAATCCGTGCTGCTGAATCCGCTGCATGGGTAAACTTCCAGTCCATGCAAATATCACCAGCAGCATAAATTTTGGGATTGGTAGTTTCAAGGTAATCATTCACCTTAACTCCTTTACGCTGGTCATACTCTACCCCGACCAGTTCCAAATTTAACCCTTCTACATTGGGCGCACGTCCAGCACCAATCAAAATTTCATCTACTGTGACCGACTCTTCCAAACCAGTGCAGCTATTGAAGTGTAAGGTTTTACCTGCCTCTGTCTTCTCGACCCGGTTCAATTGGGCACCCAGGACTAAACGGATACCTTCTTTTAAAAAGACTTTTTGAACAATATCGGCGGCGTCAGCATCTTCTTTATTTAAAATGTGAGAACCGCGATGAAACAGCACTACTTCACAACCTAAACGGCGGAAAGACTGAGCTAATTCACACCCAATTGGACCGCCACCAATAACAGCTAGTCGATTGGGACGTTCTGTCAGAGAAAATACCGTTTCATTGGTGAGATACCCCGCCTCTTCCATGCCCTCAACTCGGGGTCGCACTGCTCTTGCTCCTGTAGCAATTACCGCTTTCTTAAACTTGAGGGTAGTATCGTTTACTTCAATGGTATCCTCACCGGTAAACCGACCATTGCCTAAAAATATATCAATACCATAGGTATCTTTAAAGCGTTGAGCAGAATCGTGATGGCTAATCCCTGCCCGTAGCCGACGCATCCGTTCCATCACTGCGGGGAAGTCTACTTCAATATTATCTGGAACTTTAACCCCAAAGGCTCCGGCATTGCGCATCTCAGCCACTACCCGAGATGACCGAATCAAACACTTGGAGGGGACACAACCTACATTTAAACAATCCC
>NZ_JAAHHE010000044.1:30101-41887 GCF_010692525.1 Moorena sp. SIO3B2 | reverse complement strand
GGCGAAGAGTTTGCCTGCGATGGTTTCTGGGACAAAAATGGTAAAACCATAATCACTGGTATTTATCAGCATCCTTTCCTCTCAAACTCCGATGTAAGTGACACATTATACTATACATCGAAACAAGTAGTAGCTAAAACAATAGAGCCCACCATGGCAGTGATGAACTATATTGGAGCTAAGCTTGATCTACGCCGTTTTCCGTTTCATTTTGAGTTTAGACTATCTAGTAATGGAACTCTCTTCCCTATTGAATTAAATCCCTTGCGCTTTGGAGAAGTTGCTCTACCTGACACTGTAGAGTATGCTTTTGGTTTCAATCCCTATGAGCTTTTTTTTACCGATGAATCTCCTGATTGGAATTCCCTACTAGCCAATGTAGATACTTCTAAGATTTATGCCTTTATTATTGGTAGTTTGCCACCCCATTATACTCCAGAACAATATCTTATTGATCAGGAATCATTCCGCAAGATTTTTGGAAATAGACTACTCAACTATTTACCAAGCGATCCGACAATTAGTCCCTTTTTTGGGGTGGCGCATATTGTTGCGGATAAAGTCGAAGATGTGCTTGACTATTTACATCTTGATTTTGAACGGTTTCTGCATCCATGTTTTGAACCTAGTCCAATTAAATTAGCGTTATAGTTCAAGTCAAGATTGACAGGTTTTGTCTAAATACCAAAATTGAGTATTGACTATGCCATTTACAGTGGCGCTTACAAGATTTAAAACACGAGCAAACAAATGACTATTACACCAGAAGATAATTTTCAAGTTCGTCCTATGACCAAAGATGATATTAAAATTGCCTTAAGCTGGGCAGTATCTGAGGGGTGGAATCCAGGTATTGATGATGCTGATAATTATTATATTGCTGATCCTGGGGGATTTTTAATTGGAGAATTAAATGGAAAACCGATTAGTTCTATTTCTGTAGTGCGATATGAACCTCAATTTAATTTTATTGGTCTTTATATTGTTAAACCGGAAGAACGAAAAAAGGGATTTGGTTTAAAAACATGGCAAGAAGCATTGAATTTAATTTCTGGGCAGCCTGCTGCTCTTTATGCTGTCTTAGAACAAGTTAATAATTATCAAAAATTTGGTTTCAAACCTGCTCATTCTAATTTCCGTTATCAAGGAATAATTGTCGGCACAATTTCGCCAGATGTCAGGGATTTAAAGTCTATTGATTTTGAGCAACTTTGTCGTTATGATCGGCGATATTTTCCTAGTCATCGTTCTCATTTTCTTTCGAGATGGATTAACCAACCTCATGGGCAAGGTTACGCTATCCTTAACGATGGTGAGTTGGCAGGCTATGGAGTAATTAGAAAAGCTACAGATGGCTTTAAAATCGGTCCTATATTTGCAGAAAATGAAGACATAGCAGAAAAGTTATTCTTAGCCTTAGCTACTTATGCTGAAGGAAGTCCTATATATGTAGACGTACCTAATCTTAATAAATCGGCTATTATCTTATTTGAAAATTATCAAATGAACCCTATGTTTGAATGTATAGCCATGTATACAGCAGAACCCCCTAATATTGATGGGTACAAGGTTTTTGCTGTTACTAGTGTGGAATTAGGTTGACTTTTATATTCCCAGATAAGTGTAAAGGATTGCAAACAAATTCACAATTTATGCAGTCAATTTGTGATAACTGTAAACAATTGTAATTTTATTTAATTTTTTTGTTACAAAAGGATAGCAAAACACTCTCCAGATGGTAGAAGTAATTCTGGTGATTGCTTTAGCAAATCAACTCAGCTCAAACTCCTAAAGGAGAAAAGGGAAGTGCATCTACAGGGTCAAAAATTTGCTCACGTTAACAGCATTGCCCACGAGGGCAAAATCCTAGTTTTTGGAACCACAGCTGACGGGAAGATTTACTACACAGTTAAGCGCAGTGGCTTTGAGGATACAGCACTCCAGGATAATCAGGACCCCCTTAGTTTTGAACCTTGGAAGCTGCTTCCTCTAGACCGCTCTGTGCTAGATCAATCCGTATTAGATCATGAGCAGGGGGAGTTCACCGATAAAGATGGTAATCAGTTGTTGCGATCGCGCTATGGTGAAGTAGCCGAAACAATTGAGTCTGCCGTTGCTCCAGTGCAGTTAGTTTCAGGTATAGGACACTTGTATGTGTTCCGGCAGTCGATTGGTAACAAGCTACTGGTAAATCGCTTTGTACTCGATGGCATCAAAAATGAATTGGTTCCCAAGCTGGAGGTAAGGTTCCAACGCTCTCGTCAGAAGTACCTACCGGCGGAGAGCATGAAAATTGACAAGGCAGAGGGAAAGCTGAATAATATTACTTATTATCAGGATTAACGAATATATTTTTCACTCTATCCAATTAGATTACTCAATAAAACTATGGGATTGTTTGTTTAGCATACTCAAAATGTAAAAACCAAGTATTTCCAATATAAAACTGTAACCCTGAGGTAAAAATGCAGAGCAGTAATTATCAGTTGCAGTCTAGTAATATTGAATTAGACTTCTTACCTGAACATTTAAGAAATGGTGAGATTGTTGATATTCCAGATCTCGTCAAGAAACTAGACACTGCGAACCAAGCTCTTAAAACAAGACCAAGACTAGGAGATCAACTTCAATCCTTAACTGCCTCTAGCACAGTTGTTCAGGAGGGAGAGCGTTTGCGTGAGGCTAATTTTAGTGCCAGTCATGATTTTCGTGAACAACTTGATATTCAGTTGAACAATGCATTCTACTTTAATGCAGGAAATGTTGATTTAGATGATCCAGATGCTCGGTCTATTGTTGAAGCAGCACGTGATTTTCTTAATCCTAGTGATCACAATAGACTTTGGTTGCTTCCTGCATTTATCGAAAGAGAGACGATTGCTCACGTTGCTACACACCATCAAAAGTTGCTTCCAAAAGGTCGTGTTCTCGTTGTAAGTCCAGATCATCAGACATTGACAGCAGCAGCACCACATAGTGATATTGTTATTGATCAGCGGCAAGTTCTAGAACACATTGATACTGATGCCTTACGAGAAGAGGGTTTTTTGCCAAAGAATAGAAATGTTTACTTGAGAGGCAAAGGTACTACCCTTTTAGCTGGCTTCATTTGGGCTATGGCTCAAGGGTTAATTGATGATCAAACTTATGTTGGTCATACTGATACTGATGAAATCAACCTAGATATTTTCGGTCCCTATTATCAGGCAGGTTCAACAGAAAGGCTTCGTGTTAGTCCATATAGGCCTGCTGAGTATATGGCAGCAGCGGCTGCGTATATGCCAAGTTCTCATAAAATATCTGTTGTCCAACCGGCTAAAGCAGGAGTCCGAAGAAAGGGAGAACTTAACTTGCCGACCTGGATGATGATGGCTAATACTACAATTGGAGATGCCAAAATGAGGTTGATGGGATTGGAGCTTTGCCGAGTTGCATGGCCATCTCCTGGAGAAGCTATTGTTCATGGATCTGTTTATCGAGATATACCGTGGCAAGGAACAACGGGGTTTGATCTTGATCGCTATGCAAAGGCATTCTATCTGGAAATGGGTTTTTGTGAATTTAGAAATCAAGAAAATTATACATTTGTCCAAGTAGGGATTCCTGCTCCCAAAATTGAGGTAAACGGTGTTAAAGAAATAGATGATATTGCACAAGGTGTATTGGCAACAAGTATGTATTCCATACAAGAGCAATTTTACTACCAACAGTTAAGGGAAGGAGGAGCAGCCGAATTTGCTCCGGGATATTCTGATGATCTCATTAAAGCCTTTAATGAGCAGTTCGCCGGAGTAGAGCTGCGTGTCCCATTTACATGCCCTCCTGACATTTCACGAGATGATTGTGGATCTCTGTACATTCCGTCTGAGGATTCTGGTCCAAATGGAGCAATGTATTGTGCTGGGCCATTCTATTATCCGTCGCCAACAAGGATGCTAGAGATGGGAATTATCGATTTAGATAAAATTAGAAACGTCCCAAATCTCAGTACAAGAAACGCAGGATGACTCAGCAAAAGGTAGAATGAAGAATGAATTGGTAAAAAGCGAAAAAGCAGGAAGCCATGGCGGAAGATACCCTCTTGAGTCAGCGGTCATTTTTAAGGCGGATTGAGCGGTCAAATTGGAAGCAGCATCTTGACTCACATCATTTGCTAATCTGTGAGTTCAAACAGTTCCTTGAGCCATTTCAACTTTCACTATTCGCAGACAGGTTTATGGGGTTACTCCGGTTTCGGTGTTTTGAAATAGCCGGAGCAGGAGCAAGTCTCGAAGAACTACAGATTGACTTTCAAGCGCCTGATTACTTTAGTGTAAATATAGCTTTTAGGAATTCGGAGGGGATAAATTTTTTTGAGGATACATTCACAGTTACAGATATCTTAGGGTGGCCGGTGAGTGCCGAACCCCTTTTGAAAACCAAAAGACTAGAAATTAGTCTTTTGTTGCCATCGTATGAACCGGAAATCATTGATTTTATAAAAGAGAGAGATATGTGGAAGATGAGAGGTAAATACTATTCGCCTCTTGTAAACATCCACTCCATCTATCAAAGTGATAAACATGAAGTTACTTGGTATAGGTATTTCTTTGTTCTTCGATTACGTCAGGGCAAAAAGCCAATTGGATTTATCGGCTTTGATCAAAACTCACCACCTAGCTTAATAACCCCTCTCATTAGCCAAATTCCCTATGAAACAGTCATACTTAGCTATGGACTTTCCAAGTGCTATTGGGGACAAGGTCTGATGTCTGAGTCCCTCTGGGCCTGTGTGCCCTGGTTTGTTGCGAGTCAGGGTGTACAAGAGCTGGTAGGAGTTGCAGATATTAATAACAGGGGTTCCCGTCGCATTTTGCAAAAGCTTGGACTACAAGAATCTGGACTTTTGGAGAACCCGATGATCAGTGCTGACCTGAAAGATATGTATAAATTCCTAGTCTACAAAAAAAGATATGTATAAAGTACAAAGGATCGCCTAGGGGTGTTTTAGTATATAATACATCCTAAGGTACTTTAGTACTTGTGAGTAAGCATTCAGCTATCAGCCAAAGGCCTTTGGCCACGCTTCGCGAACAGCTATTAGCTTATGGGCAAGCTACACCAAACAGCTTTTGAATAAGCGATGCAGCTTCGGAACAGGGGGTTTCCCCCACTCGCGCTTTGCATCAAGACAACAGCTAAGCATTCGTTTAATAGTCACGAAAGTCACAGCGCTTGTGGCCTGTGCCACAAAGCTGACGGCTGAATGCTGACGGCTGAATGCTTACACTTGTGATAACCTACACCGACTTGATTACATAACACCGCCTAGTCAGCCTAATACTCCTCTTGATCTGAATTTAAGGCTTATATTACTACACAAAACTAGTAATAAAATTTGGTATTAAAATAATGAATTATCTTCAAAATAAAAATAATGATTTAATATATAATCCAGAAATAAATTCTGTTTATCCTATGTCAGAGGGGCAAAAATGCTTATGGTTGCTCCACCAAATCGCCCCTGACAATACCGCTTACAACGAGTATAATGCAGTCAAAGTAAATTCACCTTTAGATATAGAAGCCTGGAAAGCAACATGGCAAAAAATCGTAGAACGCCATAGCATTTTACGAACCACTTATGGAACGGATAATCAAGGCGAACCTGTGCAAATTATTCATCCTACCATCAAGGTTTCGATGCAGGTGATTGATGCTAAGGATTGGAGTGAAGAACAGTTAAAGAAAGAAATTTTAGCCTGTGCAGATGTTCTCTATGATTTAGAAAAAGACCCCATTATCCGATTATATTTATTTCAGCGTTCCGTAACCGAATGGGTTCAACTGTTTACGATTCACCAGATTGCTAGTGATAGTTTTACCAAAGATTTATTTTTAAAAGAATTCCAACAATTATATCGGGGGATTCCAGTTAAAGAACCTTTAGCTTATACCGATTTTGTCAATTGGGAATCAGAAATGCTGAAGTCACCTTGGGGAGAAAAGCTTTGGCAATTTTGGGAAAAACAATTAGCGGGTGAGTTGCCAATTTTAGATTTACCAACGGATCTAGCGCGCCCCAGTGTAGTTACTTATCGCAGTGATTGCCATGAATTCAAGCTCAATGAAGAATTGGTATCGCGTCTGAAACAACTACAATCCGATAGTATTAGTCTGTTTCAAGTTACGTTGAGTGCCTTTTATGTGCTGTTATATCGCTACACAAATCAAACAGATATTCTTGTCAATATTACCACGGAAAATCGACGGGGTAAAAACGAGTTTAAAAATGTAGCGGGCTATTTTGCAAATTTAGTTGTTGTGCGTTCGCGTAGCGTGGCCCAAAGGCCAGGGAATCTGGACGGTAATACTACTTTTAAGGAATTGCTGCTGCAAGTCGCTAAGACGGTTTCCCAAGCCCTGAAACATGAAGCTTACAATTATCCCTTGAGTCAATTTGTCAAGCAGTTGAAACTGAAAAGTCATTTCCGTCATGGTCTGGTTTATTCTGTCATGTTTAATTGGGGAAAAATCGAGTGGTATGATACAGAGTTTCAAGAGGGATTACTTCAAATTGAGCCTTATCTGCTGGCAGAACAACGTGGCGCTCCCTATGACCTCTCTGTAGAAATGATTGAAGTGGGTGACGAGTTGAATGTGCGATGGAATTATAATAGTGATTTATTTTATCCTGAAACTATAGAACGGATGACGAGGCATTATCTGACCTTGTTAGAGGGGATTGTAGCCAATCGAGAAACGCCCATTTTTAAAATGCCGTTGTTGACTGAATCTGAACGTCATCAGTTATTAATTGAGTGGAATAATACCCAGGTTGACTATCCCAATAATAAGTGCATTCATCAGTTGTTTGAGGAGCAGGTGGAAAAAACACCGGATGCAGTGGCGGTGGTGTTTGAATACCGACAATTAACCTATCGGGATTTAAATTGTCGGGCGAATCAATTAGCACATTATTTACAATCGGAGGGAGTCGGAGCAGAAGTTTTGGTGGGGATATGTGTTGAACGTTCTCTTGAGATGGTAGTGGGAGTATTGGGGACACTCAAAGCCGGTGGGGCTTATGTTCCCATAGACCCAGCTTATCCGATTGAGCGCATCGCCTATATGCTGGAAAACTCTCAATCTTCAGTACTATTAACTCAAAAAAACTTGGTAGCTGGATTACCGGAAAATAAAGCGCAAATCATTTGTTTAGATGCTGACTGGAATCTAGTTAGTCAAGAAACTGACTTAAATCCCAACTGTACTGCTTCTGAGGAAAACTTGGCTTATGTAATCTACACTTCCGGTTCTACAGGTAAGCCTAAAGGTGTAGCAATGAAGCACCTTGCCTTGAGCAATCTGATTTTGTGGCAACTAGAAAGCACGACAGTTTCATCAAGAGCAAAAACCCTGCAATTTGCACCAATTAGCTTTGATGTCTCCTTTCAGGAAATATTTTCAACCTGGTGTGGGGGTGGAACTTTAGTCTTAATCTCAGAAGAACTGCGACGAGACCCTGTTGCTTTGCTACATTTGTTAAGAGCAAAACAAATAGAAAGACTGTTTCTTCCTTTTGTTGCCTTACAGCAGTTAGCAGAGACCGCTCAAACTTTGGGATTGATTCCCACCAGTCTCGTAGAAGTAATAACAGCAGGGGAGCAGTTGCAAATTACTCCAGCGATCGCCAGCTTTTTCTCCCAGCTAAAAGATTGTTCCCTTCATAATCATTATGGACCATCAGAAAGTCATGTAGTCACAGCATTCACCTTAACCGGTTCTACTCAGAATTGGTCAGCACTACCACCTATTGGTCGTCCCATTGCTAACACTCAGATTTACATATTAGATCAATTCGCACAACCTGTACCTGTGGGAATTCCTGGTGAGTTGTACATCGGGGGAGTTTCCCTAGCCCGAGGTTATCTCAACCGCCCCGAATTGACAGAGCAAAAGTTTATCCCTAACCCGTTTAGCAATAAACCAGGTTCTCGCCTTTATAAAACTGGGGACTTAGCCCGTTATTTACCCGATGGTAATATTGAATATCTCGGTCGCATTGATAATCAAGTAAAAATTCGAGGTTTCCGGATCGAACTTGGAGAAATTGAAGCAATACTCGCCCAACACCCCAACCTGCGGCAGACTGCGGTGATTGTCCGAGAAGACCAACCAGGGAATAAGCGCTTAGTCGCTTATGTTTGTCCAAATCAGGGGCAAATCCCAACTTCGGGTCAACTGCGCCGCTTTCTTTCTGAAAAGTTACCAGACTACATGGTGCCCGGAACGTTTATCATTCTGGAAGCTTTTCCCTTAACACCTAGCGGCAAAGTAGATCGCAGGGCTTTACCCATCCCCGATGCTTCCACTATCGCCAATGAAACCAGTTTTGTTGCCCCCCGGGATTCGGTAGAACTGCAACTAGCTCAAATTTGGTCAGAGATTCTGGGTGTTTCTCCCATCGGAGTTCACGACAACTTTATTGAATTAGGCGGACATTCCTTGTTAGCCACCAAAATTATCGGGCTAGTGCGCGATCGCTTCCAGGTAGAATTACCCCTGAATTGCTTATTTGAGTTTCCCACAGTTGCTGAGTTAGCCAAGGAGGTTCTTCAGCAAGAGGGATTAACTATTGGACCACCCCTACAACCCATTTCACGAGAGCAAACCATTCCTTTATCTTTTGGGCAAGAACAACTGTGGTTTCTCAACCAGTTAACGCCAGAAAAACCAGTCTACAACGAAACCTTGAGCATTCATCTAGGTGGAGATATCAATATTACTGCCTTGGAAGAAAGTCTGACGGAACTCATCCGCCGTCACGAAATTCTGCGAACGACCTATCGAGTCCTTAATGGTCAACCTTGCCAGGAAATTCATCCACCATCTGTATTTACTTTACCAATAGTCGATTTGCGGGAATGGTCAGAAACCGCAAGAGAAAGAGAAGCACTGCGTATTGCCACCGAACAGCTTCGCCAAGGATTTGACCTCACCCGAGGACCCTTGCTGCGAGCTACTCTGATTCAGCTTGCTTCAGACAACTATCGGCTCTACTTCGCTATTCATCACAGTGCTATAGATGCCGAATCATTTGTGCATATTATCCAGGAATTAGAAATTATTTATACGGCATTTTCTCAAGGTTTACCCTCACCTCTGCCAGAATTACCCATACAATATGCCGATTTTGCGGTTTGGCAACGCCAGCGGTTACAGGGAAAAGTTCTGTCCCATCAGCTTGCCTACTGGGAGAAAAAACTAGAAAATTTACCCCAGTTACAACTTCCCACTGACCGTCCTCGCACTCCCCAAACCACTTTTACCGGTTCATTTCTTCGTCACCGACTGCCCTTTGACCTAATCGAAAAGCTCATTTCTCTTAGCCGCAAAGAAAGTGTTACCTTATTTGTGACCTTCGCCACAGCAATCAAAGTTTTGCTTTATCGCTATTCGACCCAGGAAGATATTGTTCTAGGTACTGTTATTTCCCAACGGGATCGACCGGAGTTAGAAGGAATCATTGGAAACTTTCTCAATGCTTTAGTCTTGCGTAGTGACCTCAGCGGCAACCCTAGTTTCTGCGAACTGTTAAAGCGAGTCCGGAATGTTTGTTTATCAGCTTACTCCCATCAAGATCTGCCGTTCCAGAAGGTGGTAGAAGCCCTTCATCCCGATTACCAAGTCAACCAAAATCCCATCTTTCAGGTGGCTTTTACCATCGATCCACCTCTAGTAACGGAAGACAAGTTAGGATGGAAAGCGTTTTACTTTGACGTAGATCCTGAGATTTCTAAGTTTGACATCACTTTCTATCTCTTAGAGGAAGAATCGGAGGGAATGGTTCTTCTGACTGAATACAACACTGATTTGTTTGATGCCACTACAATTAAGCGGATGAGCGGCCATTTGAGTACAATGCTCGTGGGAATCGTTACCAATCCCAACCAAAGCATTTCTGAATTACCTTTGTTGACTGAAAGTGAGCGTCATCAGTTGTTGGTAGAATGGAATAATACTCAAGCTGAATATCCCAAGGATAAGTGCATTCATCAGTTGTTTGAGGAACAAGTAGAAAGAACACCGGATGCAGTGGCGGTGGTATTTGAAGAGCAAAAATTAACTTATCACGAGTTAAATTGTCAAGCCAATCAACTGGCGCATTATTTGGAAAATATGAGGGTAAGACCAGAGGTATTAGTGGGCATCTGTGTCGAACGTTCTCTGGAGATGCTGGTGGGATTATTGGGGATTCTTAAAGCAGGTGGGGCTTATGTGCCATTAGACCCTAATTATCCTACCGAACGCATTGCCTATATGCTGGAAGATTCCTCGGTGCCAGTTTTGTTAACACAATCTAAGTTGCGTGATCGACTTCCAGAAACACAGGCTCAGGTGGTATTGTTGGATGCAGATTGGAATGGGATTAACTCAAAATCCCAACAGAACCCTGTTCATCAAACAATACCTAACAACTTGGCTTATGTGATGTATACATCTGGTTCAACGGGCAAACCGAAAGGAGTTATGGTTGCTCATCAAGGATTGTGCAATTTAGCTTTCGCTCACAATAGACTTTTTGATGTCGAGCAAAACAGTCGCATTCTCCAGTTTGCGTCTTTTAGTTTTGATGTTTCAATCTGGGAAATTGTGATGAGCATTTGTTCTGGGGCGCGACTATTTATGGGAACGACTGAATCATTGCGACCCGGAGCAGAGTTAATAGAGTTATTACAAAAGCAAGCCATTACTCATGTCACTTTATCACCATCAGCGTTCTTCACTTTGACCAATCAAACTCTGCCAACCTTAGAGAATATTATTGTGGGCGGAGAAGCTTGTCCCAAAGAGTTGGTAGAGCAATGGTCAGTGGGTCGGCGCTTTTTCAATGGCTACGGACCGACAGAATCTACTGTTTTTGCAACTGTAGCCGAATGTACCAACATCAATCACAAACCACCGATCGGTCGTCCGATTGCCAACACCGTTATCTATATCCTGGACAAACATCTCCAACCCGTACCCATTGGTGTACCCGGAGAACTCCATATTGGTGGCGTGGGTTTAGCCCGAGGCTATCTCAACCGTCCCGAATTAACAGAGCAAAAGTTTATCCCTAACCCGTTTAGCAATAAACCCGGTTCTCGCCTCTACAAAACTGGGGATTTAGCTCGTTATTTACCCGATGGAAATATAGAGTTTATTGGACGTATTGATCATCAAGTAAAAATTCGAGGTTTCCGCATCGAACTTGGAGAAATTGAAGCAGTACTTGCCCAACATTCCAAGGTGCGAGAAGCTGTAGTCATTGCCCGCGAGGACATTCCAGGAGACAAACGCCTGGTTGCCTATTTAACTACCAATGACGCCAAAACTACAATCAATGATTTGCGTTCCTTCCTCAAAACTAAGCTACCCCACTACATGATTCCTGCTGCTTTTGTCTTTCTCGAAGCAATGCCCCTGACTCCTAACGGTAAAGTCAATCGTCGTGGTTTACCTGTCCCCGATGCTTCAAGTTTGGTTCCAGAAAGCAGTTTTGTTGCTCCCCGGGACTCGGTGGAATTACAACTAGCTCAAATTTGGTCAGATATTCTCGGTGTTTCTCCCATCGGAGTCCGAGATAACTTCTTTGACCTCGGTGGTCATTCTCTGTTAGCAGTGCGTCTGATGGCTGACATTGAGAAAGAATTTGGCAAAAATTTATCTTTAGCCGCCCTTTTCCAAGGCGCTACCCTAGAACAATTAGCCATTCTACTGCGCCAAAAAACTGATACTCACTCTTGGTCTCCCTTAGTTGC
>NZ_JAAHHE010000044.1:0-29347 GCF_010692525.1 Moorena sp. SIO3B2 | reverse complement strand
CATACTACTATGTTGAGTGAACCTTATGTTCAGGTGTTAGCTGAACTGTTGAAACTTTAGCCGATACCGTTGGGTGGTGTTGGCAAGAAGCCCGCGTTGTCCCGTTAGGGCAACGTCGGGAGTATGTCACTCAAAACACTTCTTTGTTTGGGACTAGAGTTGACTATTCATGCTGATGCTGCTTGGAGTGCTTACTTTGCTGTCATGATTCGGGAAATGGTTCAAGACTCGAACCAGACAATGTACATCAATTTCACAAGGTTATACCGCTGCGATCGCGAGGCCAGTAGATTATGAATGCTTTACCAATAATGTTCTCTCTGGGAACAACCCCCCAATGGCGGCTATCGTAGCTGTTTTCCCGGTTATCACCTAGTACCAGATAGGAGTTAGGTGGCAGTGTCACCGGTTTACACAAATAGGGTTGCGGTACAGATTTACAAGCATTCATCACTGTTGGTTGACCATCAGCAATATAGTCTTCTGCTAATGGTTGATTATTAATGTAGACCTTTCCATCTTTAAGTTCTACTTTGTCACCTGGTAAACCAACTACACGTTTAATAAATGCCTGCGTTAAGTTTTGCTTTTTGAGAGTATCAGTAGGGTTAAATACTATGATATCTCCTCTCTCTGGATCTTTGAAGCGATAACTTAACTTTTCAATAATCAGGCGGTCATTAATTTGGAGCGTAGGTAACATCCCACCAGCAGGTATGTAGCGAGCTTCTGCAACATATGCTTTCCAACAAAACTGCAAACCAAACTCACAAATACCAAAAATCATTAGGAGTAAAGAAATGGTTACTATAAAATTTTTCGTTCTTTCTCTACGAACTGGTGAAGCCGAGTAAGCATGATAAGCAACAAAACCGGAAAAAATCAGTGGCGCTAAGGGAAAAAATCCTAAAACTATAACAATAATAAAGAATAAAATACCCAGCCCAAATTTCTTAATGTATAAATGCCCCAAACCAGGCCAACCAGGTATTACTCCTGATAAAAATACAGCCAGCCAGGGGTCTTTGTCTCTTTTTCTCAATTCTTCAAAGCTTGCACTATTCGCTTTTATGGCACATTGATGAGCATCAAAGAGATTCCATAACCAGAGCAGCATCATAGCTAACCAGCAGAGGAAGCCGATTACCAATTCAACTTTAGGAGTTAAGATTAGAATTAATCCCAAGTAAAACAGTACATTTATAATAGATATTATCCACAATCCTCTAATAATTTCACCGGAGTATATCTGCCCAAGCCCAGGCAAAAACTTTGATAAAATTACAGCTAACCAAGGTTCTTTTCCAGATAATGACTCGTCATTAATCAGATTTTTTCGACTTTTATTAGCATTATTATACTTATAACTTTTAGCATTGACAGCACTCTTGGGCTGTTGAACTATGCTGTCTTCTATAGGTACATCATTTGAAGTGGTATTATCCGACGACGATATCGGTACCGGGTTGAAAGCAGCAAGGCTCTCTGGTACTCCAACAATTTGATTGTGATCGTCACTTTCGTTCGTTTCGATCTGCTCTTGAGTGCCTCTGCTCAATAGCTCTCCTACTTTGGAGTCATCAAAATTTTTTTGGTGGAGTACTAACTGGATTGTTTCACGCCAATCTGGGGAGTTTTTACCCAACTGACATCCATAAACCTTGACGGTTCTAATCGATTCAACTTCCAAAGCGATGATTTTTTTACGAAGGAAAGCTACTAATTCTTCTTGATTTGGTACTTGAGTTGACTCTAGCAACACAGACAAGCAGTCATCTCTGAGTTTAACTTTAGCTCTAATGCCTTTGGATTTGAGAGAATGGTTGATTAATGCCGCGATCGCTTTTGGATTGCCTTGCTTAGCTAATCCGGTAATGTTCTGATGGCTCATTATTGTAAACTATCGCAGTGATGCTTGTAAAAATCTACTCAATTCAATTAAATTGAAATCAAAGTTTGAGATAAATTAATCTGCTAAAAGTTAGATTTATTAAAAATTTCAATTTTTTGGATACATGAATTTAAGTTAAATTCTGGCTGAAGTTCCCCCGTACACATGTACTAAATAAGTCCAAAAGTACTGCCAATCCTAGCTTTGAGGGTTGTAGAACAACAGTATTACTGGGTACAGACTGACGAGGGAAAACGGCTGAACCTATTGCTATGAATAAATTGTAGCGTACTCGTGCAATGAAGGGTGTACACTGTTGCCATTTATTTTAGCTTAACTTGCGACAGTTCAATGCAACTCCTCCGCCATGTAAAAACTTGTTTTTGGTTAGGGTATGCACTACAATGGGAGCTTAGACTAAAAACCGGTAATCCAGCCGAAACTCCCACTAAACAAGGCTTAGAGAGATTTGTACCCAGTAGTACATTAGTTCTACACTATCAAAATGTAAGCGCAGTAAAGCTTTGAGAGACAGGTAGTACGTTTGTATGGGGGAACTTCAGTTCTGGCATTTTGGTCAGTATAACTGTTAATAACCTTTTAGGTTTTGAGTATTTTTCTGTTGGTTCTATGGAGCGATTTCAGATTTGAGGGTATGGAGATCACGAATTCTAGGATTAAGCCATTGCCTGGTCATTGCCGAGAGTTCGATTTCTGCGATATTGAGCCAGGAGCTATGTTTGGGGCTGTGGTGGATTTTAAGTTTTTTAGTGCGATGCTCCTTGGCCTTGGCCAAAAGGCCACGCTACGCGAATGGGCCACGCTACGCGAAGGTCGCCGCTTCGCGAACGCATTATCTTGTCGGTTGGATTTCACGAAGCTCAACCCAACATCATCGATCTCGGGCAACAAATAGCATAAAATCAAGGCAGGAGCAACGAGCTATGATCGGCGAGTCATAGCCATTACCCCGTTGACCGTAAGTTCGGGGAGAATGCCTAAGCTTGGTAGAATTTCTTCTCCTGAACAGACTATGGGTAGGTCATCTCCCTGCCAGACCCAAATCTGCTGACGAGCGAAATCTATTAACCAGGCTAATTGTGTTCCATTACTGAGGCAATGCAGAATCTTGTTTTGCAAGTTTAAAGTGCTTTGGTCAGGGGAACGAATTTCTATCAGCCAATCGGGTGCTCCATCAAGGGGTCCGTCCTGATCAGGAAGATGATCGCAAGCAACGATAGCAATATCTGGCACTGGCGAGTAGGGAGGTATGATGCAGCGTAGCTCCTGCACCGCTTCAAATCCATTGGTACGATCATTAATGTAATTAACCAGATTGCGTTGTAGGCGCGAGTGAAAGAGGGTTGGCATTGGTTTTTGGACTGCTCGCCCATCAATTAATTCCCATGCCGGAGAAGCCTCAATATTGGCTTGAGTGAGGAATTCTGCGAGGGCAATCCTTGGGATCGACTGGGTCATAGCTACTTACAAAATTTCACTGGTTCAGTTTATACCAACCACAGTACAGGCCAAATCTTGCCCAAGGTTGCCCAAGAGAAGCACGCTTCCCTTGCCCGATTACAGACTAGGGCGTGTTTTCAAAGTTTTACGCAAGATTATGATCCCCCCCAGCCCCCCTTAAAAAAGGGGGGAGCCATACTCAAAGTCCCCCTTTTTTAAGGGGGATAATGGGGGATCTCCGAGGCAAGAAAACACGCCCTAACCCTTCAAAGATTAGCTTGCCTAAATGTCTTTCTCATCCGCTTAAAGTTCCACAGACCAAAGATTAACCAGAAAGCTAGTAATCCTGTGGTTAGCAGTAACACTACCGATGGGCCAAATTGCACAATCAGTGCTGGTGCAGCAGCAGTAAACAAGCCACCACCTACTATCGGTTCAAAGAACAACTGTTTGTAGGCGAAACTCTCAAAAGCACCGGTATGGTTATCTGGGTCTACCATCTGGATCAACAAGATACCGGTTGCTGTCACTCCCATGGATTGTCCCATATCCCCGATGCCACGCTCAAACCAGTATCTGGGGAGTATACGGGGTGCCAGGAAAATAAATCCCCAGATGTTCCAGACGATGCCAGCGATCGCAAGAATTAAAAATGGCAAGAGGTTGTTTCCCAGCACTCTTAGGGAAATCGACGCTAATGCGGTCACAATTACCACATCTAGCGCTACGCCAGAGATACGCTCCTGCAAGGGTCGAATAATTAGTGACCCCAGTCCTAGACGCACGGTTACTACTTGGACAATCAAACCACCAATTAGTGCCATGGGAAAAAGAGGCACATACTGAATGACTTGAAAGCCACCGGCTCCCCAAGTAACTGACTCAATAAACTTGAGCACTGCCAGGATTAGCCAGCCGATTGCGATCGCAACTCCTACAAAAGCAAGGTTCAATGACAGGGGATCGATCAGTAAACCATCCATTAATCTCGCTCTGGTTAACCTGACTTCCGTAGGTTCTCGTTGAATTGTCTGTTGAATTGTATTTTGAATTTTATCCCGAAACTGTTGTAGCTCACTGCTGGGATCAGGGCTCCTGTGGATGTATCCCTTGCGCCTGCCCCAGCTTGCTAGCCAGGTACCTGCGATCACTCCTGAGAGAATACCGACTGTAGCCAAGCCTAGAGCCAAGTCACCACCGTCGTTAAAACCGAGTTTTCTAAAGGTATTGGTCATGCCAGCAGCGGTGCCGTGACCGCCTTCAAAGGCAACTTCGATTAATGCACCTGCGATGGGATCGACACCGAATATCGGACTCAAGACTAACAGAACTAGCAGCAGTCCAATCACATATTGTCCCCAGGCCAGGGTTTGACCGAATGCTACCTGAGGTGCCGCTTTGCGCCAAATTTTTATGGGACTGGGGATAGCTTCACCTAAAAATAAGGCGGCGAAGACAACATTGATAAAGACACCAGGAGACTGAGACCAAAATGTTGCCATGGCTTTCGGAAACAAACCCCCAGCTAGTAAGGAATCTGTACCTGATACGGTAGATGCGATCGCACCCAATACTCCTGGTCCGAGTAACAATGCTACTCCCCCAGCAATAACCGATTCTGGTAGATAAAGGGATTGAAACAGCGGAACTTTCTGTTTGAGAAACCTGCCGATCAGGAGTAAAATCCCGATCATGATCAAAGCAAATAAAGCATTGATGAGCGTAAACATAGCACCTTCCCCTCAGTGGGATAGTTACACCACCGAAGTCAACTGCCTCTGCTAACTAAAAATTTCAAATGTGACGGTAAAGCTTTGATGGTAAAGCTTTAACAGTAAAGCATCGTCGGCGAGTTGAGTCTATCGTGGTGAAGCTGAATAAAAAATTATTGTAACTCAGGCGAGAGATAAAATTCCGTCTAGTCTCTAGTTTTTGGGTCAGGGTAATCGGACATATCGCATTTCTCACAATATTACACAATATTAATTGTCAGAATTTATGATCGGAACTTCCCTACTCCCTACTCCCTACTCCCTACTCCCTACTCCCTACTCCCTACTCCCTATTCACTATTCCCTGTTTCCTTTGCTATATGATAAATACTCAAGCATATGTTATCTAACCCATGACTTCTACTCAATACCGTAATCCTGCTCCCACTGTTGATATCATTATTGAACTAATCGACCGACCCCATCGACCGATTATTTTGATTGAACGGGAGAATCCCCCCCTAGGCTGGGCAATTCCCGGTGGCTTTGTAGATTACGGCGAGTCGGTAGAAACAGCAGCGCTGCGGGAAGCTAAGGAAGAAATCAGCTTACAGGTTGAACTAATTGAGCAATTCCAGGTGTATTCTGACCCTAGTCGTGATGCCCGTAAACATACCATTAGTATTGTGTTTTTAGCTACAGCAACTGGTGAACCAAAAGCGGCTGATGATGCTAAAAATCTCGGCATTTTTCACCCTTGGGAAGTTCCATCTAATCTCTGCTTTGACCACAACAAGATTTTGCGGGATTATTGGAATTATCGCCATTATGGAATTAGACCTAGGCTATCTGCGGAAGTGATACAGTAAGTCATCAACTAGGGATACATTGAAGCAACCTGAATGCAAACATCAGCCTGTAATCCTGATAATTAAGAAAAGTTAAGGATTACACACTCATGAACATCAAGCCCTCTTTAATGGCAGCTGCTACTGTAACCATCGCTGCTTCTACATTGACCGCCATCTCTGCTGAAGCGGCTGCTCTTGACTTCGATATTTCTCCATTTACCGGTTCTCCAGCTACAGTCAACATTACTTTAGAGGAAGTTGGCAATGATGTTAAGTTTAACTTTGAAGTGACTGATACCTTGGCCGACATCACTGGGGTATTCTTCGATATTAACGACACTTTCAATTTGAACTCAAATGATTTGAGTGTTAGTGGCAATGATGTAACCGGGGGTTTGGTAACCAATACTAAGAATCTTGGCAATGGTGTCAATCTCAACGGTGGTGGTCCGAGCAACCCTGGCTCATTCGATTTTGGTTTAAAGATTGGCACCAATGGTATCGGAGGTGATGATATTCAAGCCACTAGCTTTACCCTATCTCACGCTACAGAAGCCTTAACTCTCAATATGTTTAAGGAGCAAAAGTTTGCAGTGCGTCTGCAAAGTGTAGGGTCTAATCGTGAAGGCAGTAGTAAACTAACAGGAATATCCCCTATAAAAGTTGTCTACCCCTCTGATAACAAACCAGTTGGTGTACCGGAACCCTCCACTGTACTGGGATTAGGCTTATTCGCTGTAGGTCTAGCTGGCACACGCCGCATTGTCAAAACCTAAGGAGTTGATATCAATCAAACCGATTTTGTCTTGGCTATTACCATTAGCTGAATGCTTAAACCAATAGGGAAATAATGAAATTGGATTGTGATTCCATCGTCATCACAAACAATGATTGGTCTTCATAAAGTATACTCATGGTTTTGATGCTTCAGTTTCTGTAATGGTAGAATTGGAGAGATTAACTAAATGCAGGGTGTATCTACTTTTACTTCAGACCGGTAAATAAGAATGACTAGGGCAAGCATCCCTGCTGATAATATCACATTAGGATATGACATTTCAGAGTTTACAGATAGCTTTAAGAACCTTTAGCAATTGAATAGAACTCTCAGATTCCATCAGGTTTAGTAATGGCATCAGCTGATAAGTTGGGGAAGTTTCCTGCTGCAGATAAACAAACTGATAACGTAATCCATTGGTCACTAGCCCCCATACGGATTTTTGATGCTCTAAACTTTTAGAGGCATAAGTCAGTAATTGTGGTAAACCTGCTGTTACGTCAGCTAGACTGTTTTTCGTTTCGATCACCAACACCCAAAAATAGTTATTAGCTGGTGTTGGTTGCTGGTTGTTTATTGCTAGAATATCAAGCCGCCCTGTAATTCGTGTCTCCTCGTCTTCACTATCAATTTCCGCAATCCCCTCTTCCACGGAAATTGTAATCGGGTAGTGATAGAAGCCAGCTAATCTTAGCAATGGAGCAATAACCACCAACTTTACCTGGCCTTCAGAGACTTTTCCTGATCTTAGATAGGGACGAAAATCATTCTTTATTTGCACCAGTTCCTGCTTTTCAACCTCTGTTAGCAGTTCTAAGGATAACAAGGGCATGAATGAGCCATCATAATCTTCTTCAAGATTCAAAAGACGATGAACATCCTCAAGAGATAAGTTACTAGGGTTTAAAGTTTTCATGAGACACTTAATTTTTATCCAATGCTAAAACAGTTTTGATATTACAAGTTTTCTGATTCCACATATATGCCCCTAATCCAACAGCTAGGTTATAACTACAGTAGTTGCTAGTGGTGCTTTAGGGGGGGCTTGCCTTCATTTTCCACCTCTTCGCACTTTGTTGGGAAAGCCTGCCCGAAAATTGTAATGGGTAAGATGCCCATTCCACGGCTGATGCCCATTCCACCCACCAGCCCAAACAGCTTTTAGGAGATGCACCCTTTAGCACCTCAAGTACCGTGCCCATAGCCCATAAGCTTAATGCTTACAGTCTTCGAGGTCAGAATTCAGTATTCCCAAGGGAGATCCGGTGACTTGCTGAAAAGCTGGGATTGATGATCGTGATTTTTTTTTGCATCATAGAAGTAACTCCTACTTGGTTGGGAGGAAAGCCGCGCTGGTCATGATTAACGGGCATACTCAGCGCGGTTCTTAGTCTCATTTTTTACCTTCTATAGTATAGATAAATCTTCGAGAAAATGCAAGGATTAATTAAAATATTAACATTTATTTACAAAAATGTTTTTAGCTATATTAATTGACTATTATTTAAACTCTTTTTTTGTACTATTATTGATTAATAATCATCATTTATATCCGGTAAAATTTTATAAAAAATCATTTGTATTGATAGCCATAAGGTTGTGTAATCTGCGGAACACTTTTTTGTTATATAGCGGTTTTTAATTAGGTGAGGTACATGTTTTTAGGGAGCTAAGGCCGTGGGCTCCGCTTTCGGCTTTGCCGAAAGCGAACGGAGCTGGAAGCAGTGAAGTCATAAGGTAAGCATATATGCTACGCCCACGCTACTTGAAGTGCCGTCAGCCGTCAGTAGTCAGTAGTCAGTAGTCAGTAGTCAGTAGTCAGCCGTCAGCCGTCAGCCGTCAGCCGTCAGCCGTCAGCCATTGGCTTTTGGCCACGCTACTGTTCGCGCAGCACCTCAAGTAGCGCAATCGGTGCTTAAAATAAACCTATGCAGGCCTATGGCCACGCTACGCGAACGGGATAATTTAATTCAGATTAAATTTTATTCAAAAGCTAATAGCTAATAGCTGATAGCTGATAGCTGATAGCTGATTGCTGATTGCTGATAGCTTACCTCAAAGCTGACCCATGCCAGCAGAAACTGATTCTTTCTCTAATGCTAAAACAGTTTTGATATCACAAGTTTTCTGATTCCAGATATATGCCCCTAAGCCAACAGCTACATTAGAAATACAGGCAGCGGCAAAGATACCATTAACCCCAAATAGCTGACTGCCTAGATAAGCCAATGGGATGTAAAGCACTACCATCCGAGTCACCATCATCACCACTGATGGTAAGGGTTTACCTAAGGCATTAAACGTCGAACTGGCAACTAGAATCACGCCTGTTCCGGCATAGCTAATCGGGACATTGACACTCCCCGGTCTAAAGACACGGGGATTCTTGCTTCAACGAGCCAACTTGCTCAACCAGACCGGAATCAGGAAGAGTAGAGGTCGATTCTCTGCAAGCGTTTTGGTTTAAAACCAGGGTTCCGATGTGCCCCACCGTACCCAAGGCTCGTTTAAGGATGTTGATCGCGGCATTGTGGTCACGGTCTAACTCGCACCCACATTTACAAACGTGAGTCCTAGTTGATAGCGACTTCTTGAGCACTTCACCACATTCAGAACAATTTTGGCTTGTGTAGGCAGGGTTTACTGCAACAGTTACTCTGCCGAATTTAGTCCCAAAATGCTCGATCCATTTTCTAAATTGATACCAACCAGCATCATTAATAGACTTGGCGAGGCAGTGGTTTTTGACCAGATTTTTTACCCTCAAATCTTCATAGGCGACCAGGTCGTTAGACCGGATTACGCAACGTGCCAGTCTCTTGGCATGTTCTTCACGCTGCCTACTTATTTTAAGGTGCGTCCTGCCTAGTCTATTAATGGCTTTTTTACGGTTGGCTGAGCCTTTCTTTTTTCGATAAACTCGGCGTTGATAAAACTTTAATCTCTTTTCCCCAGTCCTGTAAAAACGGGGATTAGGTTCAGTCTTACCTCTGGAGTCGGTATAGAACTCTTTTAAACCTACATCTAGACCAACAGTCGCATCAGCAGGTTTTAATTGTTCTTTTACATCGACTGAAACACAAAACTGGACATAGTAACCGTCTGCCCTTTTGACAATCCGAACTCGCTTGATTTGTTTCTTGTCAAATCCCCACAAGTCCCATGTACCTTTGAGTTTAAGCTTCCCAATTTCTTTCTTGTCAGTGAATGTAATTGATTTATTGTCAGGGGACAGCTTCCATCCTGACTGCTTATATTCGACTGACCTGCAATGCTTTTGAAACTTAGGGAAACCTTTCTTTCCAGATACTTTTTTCTTACAGTTCTCAAAAAAGCGAGCAATTGATGACCATGCCCTTTCAGCCGCAGCTTGTCTAGCGGTTGAGTTCAGTTCATTGGCAAACGGAAAGTTCTTAGCTAAGGTTTTGCAATACTTATTGAGGTCGTATTTGTTAAACCCTTTATTATCCATCCACAAACGGAGACAGCTATTCCGTACAAACTTCACAGTCCGGATGGCTTCGTCTATGGATTGATACTGTTTCTTTTTCCCGTATGCCTTGAACTCAAGTATGATCATCAGAACTCGACCTTTTCTGTTATATTATTATAATACGTTTAGCACAAATTTACAAGTCATGTTGCTATATTTTTTTTTTTTAGTGGGACAGGACTCCCTATAGCTAAAAAGCTAAAAGGCGCGTCAAGCCGCTATCAACTTTCATCTCCGCTCGCTTTGTGACGGAGTTTTCAGTTGTTAAAATCCTAATAACTGCAAACACTCCCCAAATCATCGGTATCGTTAGTCGGGTTAGCTGGGAGCTCACCTTCCCTTCAATCAGGTTTTGCTTCATGGTAGGGCATACCTTAATTAATCTTAATAAAATTTAACTAAATTTAATTGGTTTTGAGGATTTATCTAGAGAAAGGGCAAGAGGATAAAGAGGATAAATGAGTTAAAACAGGTAAATTAAGTAAATAGTTTCGGCTCATCTATAACTGAAGTTCCCCTGTACTTTTGTACTACTAGAGCACGGAAAGGCTATCCCCATAAGGGATAAGCTTTATTTAGCCTACTCTTTGTGTGCCCATGTAATTTTCCAATTTTCTTAAGATTCAAGGTTGGGTAACTTTGGCGATAATGTAGTCATGTATATAGAACGAGTTCCCAATCGAAACTCACCACCTGCTGTCCTTCTCAGGGAATCATACCGAGAAGGAAATAAAGTTCGTAAACGCACCCTAGCTAATCTGTCTAAATTACCTGATGATGTCATCGAAAATTTACGCATTGTACTCAAAGGAGGAGTGGCCGTTGAAAATTATGGGGAGGCTTTTCAGATAAAAA
Organism: Moorena sp. SIO3B2; assembly: GCF_010692525.1. Taxonomy (NCBI): domain Bacteria; kingdom Bacillati; phylum Cyanobacteriota; class Cyanophyceae; order Coleofasciculales; family Coleofasciculaceae; genus Moorena; species Moorena sp. SIO3B2. The sequence goes on along the minus strand of NZ_JAAHHE010000044.1, from coordinate 18,306 downwards.
GAAGCTTACCTCATGGCCATATTTCCGGGGTTCTAGGCACTCTGAACAAATTAGGAGTTCCAGAACTAATAGATGGTAAAGCTTCAAAAAATCGGGCAGTTATCATCGCCATGATAGTTGCCCGAATAATTGACCCCTGTTCAAAATTGGCAACGGCTAGAGGATTAAATCAGGAAACTTGTGGTTCATCTTTGAGCCATCTACTCGGATTAGAATCAACAGATGAAGATGACTTATATGAAGCCCTAGATTGGCTGATAGCTAGACAAACAAGAATTGAAAATGAACTGGCGAAAAAGCATTTAAAAGAGGGTGCATTAGTTCTGTATGATGTCAGTTCCACCTATTTTGTTCGCGTAGCGTCGGCTTCGCCGAAGGGAAAAACCTGTCCTCTAGCAAGCTACGGTTATAGTCGAGACAAAAAAAGCGGTGCGACCCCGGTCGGGTTTCCCGACCTAGGGAACGCGCACCAAGAGAGAGGAAAACAACAAATAGTATTTGGCTTGCTGTGTAATCGAGAAGGATGTCCCATTGCTGTGGAAGTTTTTGAGGGAAATACATCCGACACTACCACAATGGCCTTACAAATCGAGAAAGTCCGTCATCGCTTTGGACTCTCCAGAATCATCTGGGTTGGAGATAGAGGCATGATTACTCAAACCCGTATCAACCAAGAGTTCTCGACAAGGGAGGATCTCGATTGGATTACAGCCTTAACTGCTGCTCAAATCAAACTCTTGGCTGAGCAAGAAGTGATTCAACTGGGACTGTTTGATGAACAAAATTTAGTGGAAGTGGAATCCGTAGATTATCCGGGGGAAAGATTAATCGCTTGTCGCAATCCAATAACTGCTGAGTCAAGGGCTCAAAAACGAGAAAAACTCTTACAGAAAACAGAAGAAGAATTAGAAAAAATTGTTCAAGCTACTCTCCGAGAAAAAAGGGCTTTAAAGGGTGCTGACCAAATTGGCCTTCGAGTCGGAAAGGTGATTAACAAATATCGAGTGGGGAAGTTCTTTGAACTGGAAATCACGAACAACAGCTTTTCCTACACCCGCAAGCCCCAAGGCTTAAAAGCCGCCGCTGCCTTGGATGGATTATATGTCATTCGTACTTCTGTAGACACCGAAGTTTTAGATGCTCCAGCTACAGTGAAAGCTTACAAAAGTCTGTCTCAAGTCGAACAGGCTTTTCGCTCTTATAAGACGATGGATTTAAAAGTCCGTCCGATTTATCACCATCTCGAAAGCCGAGTTAAATCTCACGTTTTTCTTTGTATGCTGGCTTATTATGTGGAATGGCATATGAAGCAGGCTTTAGCACCGATTCTTTTTGATGACGAGGAGGGCACCCCCATTGATTGGGATGGAGTTACTCCTGTTAAACGATCAAAAAAAGCTTTATCCAAGGCTCGTAAGAAGCGGACAGCCCAGAACTTACCCGTACACAGCTTTTCCACTTTGATGGCAGATTTAGGAACAATTACTCTCAACACAATTGCTTCTAAATTAGAGGGGGCTGATCTGACTTTTTTGAAAATTACTCAACCCACACCAGTCCAACAAAAGGCGTTAGATTTACTTGGTGTTTCCCTATTTGTACCCAGTAAATGACCGACAGAAAATCTGCTATTCCTTACCCAGCATAGGTTGCCCTTTTTGTCAAAGGGGGAACTTCAGTCTATAACGTTTCTGAACGCTATGAGGTACAGAAATTTTTTTTCCTTATTACCTATTCCCTATTCCCTATTCCCTGTTCCCAGATCCGCTGTTCCCTTTGCTATAGCTAACTGCTTAAACTAATAGTTCCAGAAACCTTATAAGGTTAAAAAAAAGCTTCTTTGTGCCCAAGTAAGTTTTAACAAACGCTTCTTTGTGCTCTGGTTTTACACCACGAAAGGGACTATAGGTAGATTCCCAACAAAAAAGAGAATAACCATAACCATAGTTTTCGGCTATTGCTATCTGCTTGTTGAGTTCATTGATGGGCTTAGGGCGATAGACTTCTCCACTGTAGATACCTACCGCTACCGGAACGTAATAACTAGCTTCTCGTAAACCAGAAGATTTTAGAGTATTGATTACTTCTTGGCTTGTCTGGCGATAAATTTGGACGATCACTTCATCAATCAAGCCTTGGCGTAACCAATACAACCAATTTTGAGAGTATTTTCTGTAGGAAAAACTTGGGGAGTTGGGAGAAAGAGATATAATTAAGTTAGGGTTAATTTTTTTAACCGCTTGGTAAATTTTACGGGTTAATTCTGTCATCACTCTGGCGTGATTTCCAAACTGAGTTGGAATGCCCCAATGATCGTCTAGTTGAATACCATAGAGATTGGGATAGTTCTTTGCAGCTTCAGTAAATAAATTAATGAAGTACTGTTGAACATCTGGGTGCTTTGGATTTAGCCACAGATGTTGATCGATAGCTTTTTCTCCTGTTGACGTCTTTAGGAGCCAATCGGGATGCTGCTTAGCAAATTTTGAATTCAGATGAAGCATCATGCCATGCTCATACCAAGCATAGATTTTCAATCCTTGACGTTCACCTTCTTTGATGGCGGCTTTTAGGGGGTCGGTGAATGGTAAGGTAATCCGGTTATTTTTGAGGGAATACTTACTAGGATAGGTAGTTCCACCATTATAAACATCAACGTAAATTCGATTAAAATTCAGACCAGATAACTGGTGAAATACATTGTCAGTTTGTCCTGTATAGGATAGAAAGTTGTTACCAATATGAGTTACCCAAATTCCTTGAATTTTATTGGTAGTTTTTGGGGTATGGCGAGGGGCAGGAATGATAATGTTAAAACCTACCAATACCACCACTCCTATTAATGTCCAAATTATAAATTTATTGAATTTTTTTATTAACGGAAATTTCATTAGTTAATTGGTAATTGGTAATTGGTAATTATTATTTTCGGGGATCATATGCGCGAAGCGCACGCTACTTGAGGTGCAATCAGCTTTTGAAGCAAGGAAAACTAGGTACGAAAACTTAGGCATTTGGCTGAGGGAGCCGAGTACATAAGTATTCGTGGAACTTTCCTCAAGAATCACCCACGCCAAAATCACCAATTACCAATAACTAATAACCAATAAGTAATGACTAACAACTAACGAGCTTCCATAGGAATATAGGGAGCATCGTGAGTGCCAGTGTAGACTTGAGTAGGTCTAAAAATTCGATTGACTGCTAGCTGTTCCTTCCAGTGAGCTAGCCAACCCGCAACTCGTGCGATCGCAAACACTGGTGTAAACAAGTCACTCGGAATACCCAGCTTCCGGTAAACTAAGCCAGAATAGAAATCCACATTGGGATAAATCCCCTTGTGGCTCAGTTTTTCTTCCACTGCTTTCTCCAACTCCAAAGCAATGTCGTAGTACTTGTCTGTGCCAGATTCCTTAAACAGTTGTTCCGCTAAGTTCTGAAGTATCGTTGCTCGCGGGTCTTTTACCTTATAGACTCGGTGACCACAACCCATAATTCGTTCTTTGCGCTGCAAGCGCTCCTCCAAGTAAGACTGGACATTGTCCACTGAGCCGATGGTTTCCAACATGGTAATCACTTCTTCATTCGCCCCTCCGTGTAACGGACCAGCTAGAGTTCCCACCGCTGATGCCACTACTGCATAAGGGTCAGTAAGAGTAGAAGCAGTCACCAGAGCCGAAAAAGTAGATGCATTGATAGTATGTTCGGCATGGAGGGTCAGGCAAACATCAAAGACATGAGCCTCTAGGGGAGTAGGCTCTTGCTCATTGAGCATATACAGAAAGTTAGCTGCATAGCTAAGATCATCCCGAGGGCGTACTGGATCGTCCCCTTTGCGCATCTGTTTAAATGCTGCTACCATGGTAGGAATCTTAGCCAACAGCCGAACCACGGCTTCCCTAATGTATTTTGGATTGTCTAGAGCCCGTTTGGAGTAAAACAGACCCAAAGCAGCAGCAGAGGCTTGTAGAGCATCCATGGGATGACCAGTTTCTGGAAAACATTTCATCATGTCCCGGATGCTATACTTGATCCGTCGGTGGAGGCGAACGTCCTCCTGGAATTCATAAAGTTCGTTCTTAGTAGGTAGCTCACCCCAAATCAGTAGATAGGCGGCTTCTAGGAAAGTACTGTTTGATGCGAGTTCTTCGATCCGAATGCCACGATACTCTAGTATTCCCTTCTGCCCATCAACGTAGCTGATACTGGATTGAGCTGCTGGAATGCCTTCTAAACCTGGCTGGTACTCGCAAGCTATCATGTTATTACCTACAGAATCTTCAGTCATCTCAGGGTAACTTACCAGAGATTAGTGCTTAAGTCTTCCGTGCTACAAAGATTATTACTTTTTAGTGTAATGACTATATTATAGCAATCTCCAACAATCTTGATGAATTTGTGCTTGATGAATTTGTGCTCAAAGAACCAATCGTGATATTCTTCCCCCTCTTACCTGTCTTGCCTGTCTTCCCCCTCTTCAGAAGTTTTACAACTCAAATCCCCATTGCTATAGTAACCATTTCGGTGAGGTCAGCAAGAATAGCTCACTGCGACCGAAGGGCTTGCCAGTATTAGGAAGCTTTAACCCAATTACTCCAGCTTTTTTTAGCACTAGTTTTTGATTGGATACTCCCCACACCAACATTTCCGCCCAATTAGCTAAATCCGGTTGATGGCCAACTAGAGCTAAACGTCTTTGAGCATTAGTCTTTCGCCACCTCTGCTGTAGCCAACTGAGCCATTGGTGAATGTCACCCTCAGGAGCGAGACTCTCTGACTCTTCAACCAATGAGCCTAAACCAACATCTTGGAGGATAGCAGCGGTTTCCTTAGCTCTGACCAATGGACTAGTCAATATTAGGTCAAAATGTAGCCCTCGTTTCTGGAGCTCTTTTGCTACTTTACTAGTTTTTTCATGGCCAATTTTGGTCAGTGGCCGCTCTCGATCGTTGTGGTAGGTGCCTCGCTCAGCAGCAATACCGTGGCGAATTAAGTAGAGTTCCATGGGCTGATGTTGAGATTCGCTTAAAATGCGATCGCGCTCACTGAAAACACTCCTGAGTTCATCAGTTGGTATTAGTTAGTCTAGATAACCGTATCCTCGGGATTAACTAACCGCAGTAGTTTTTGCTTGACTTGGGTATCAAACACCTCCCACTTGAGCTTGGCATACTCCGATTTGTCATTAAAACTACTCAAGAATCCCGTCGGAATTTCAAAGCCACCAGCCATCATGCGTCCACCACCAAAGAAACGCCCATGACTGTCTTGACCGAAAGCTTCTTTGATAAATTCATCAGGGTCGAGGGTTAACTTATTGGTTCTCAAGGAACCAATCACCACTTCTAATTCTTGGTCTTCATCGTAAACAATCCCGTAAACCACAGCAGTGTGAACATTTTCTTCAGTAACTAAAAAGTCAGCAGCTTGGGGAATAGCATCCCGGTCTTCATAGCGAAGATAGCCCACACCAGCCATAGAGAAGTTATCTTGGAGAATGCGATATTTAAGCGATCGCTCAATCACATCCATGACTCGGCGAGATCGGGATGTTTTGAGTATAGCGTTAAGCAGTTGACTGTCGTAGAAGCGACTGAGATATCCAGCTGCCAAGAAATCCTCTTCCTGAGCCTGCATCAGCATATTAGTATCAGAGCGCACACCATGCATCAAGGCTGTAGCACATTTGATGTGTTCACTAATGCTACTATCAAGCTGTAGTAACCCAGCCTGAAGGTAATGGGTTAATAGCGTCGCGGTTGCTCTTGCTTGAGGACGAAGGTCAATAAATTCTGCTTTCAACTCCCCTTGACTAGTGTGATGATCAAAGATTGCAATTAGAGGAATATTGGCCTCGGTAACAATCGGTAATAGCTGGGTGGTTGTACCCTGGTTATCAATCAGCACATAGCCCTGATACACCGATAAATCTTGATTTTTTGTGGTCTCGACACTCCAGCGTTTGGCTGGTAAACCAGTCAGCTTAACCAGGGCAATGTTTTCCTGGTGAGAGAGGGTACCAGCATAGACAATATCGCATTGGATATTATACTGCTGGGCAATCAGCTGGTAAGCCCAAGCGCTAGAGAGAGCATCTGGGTCAGGGAAATCTTGTAGGATGATCAGTTGCCGCTCATGTTGGTGACGCTCTAGAGTCTCCTGCAACTGTTGTACTTTTGAATGTACTTTTGAACCTGATGTAGCCGACTGCCGCCTTTTTGTTTGGGAATTTCCCACGAAGGGATTTAGATCTTGAGTAGATGACGGTTGCGCTTTAGCATCAACCTGTTCTGAATCTAAGCTAGATGCACCACTGTTAAGTAAATTGTTAGTCATTAGTTATTTAGTCATCAGTCATTAGCCATTAGTCATTAGTCATTAGCCATTGGTCAACCCCCTTTTGGCTTGATTAGTCGTGGCATGAGTTAGCAGACTAGGCACCAATCACATACTTCCGCCATTCCTGATGCCGTCCAGTTTTTAAGTGTTTAGCAATTTCAAAGTGGAGACTACTATAAGGTCTCCGGGGTTGGGTTTGCAACATCATGTTGGCTTCTTTGGGGGTGCGATTCCCTTTTTTGACGTTGCAGCGCACGCAAGCTGTAACAATATTTTCCCAGGACTCACCTCCATGGCGAGAACGAGGAATCACATGATCTAAGGTTAAGTCATCACCACTGTAGCCGCAGTATTGACAAGAGTGACCATCACGGTGCAGGATGTTACGACGGGTAAGGGGAATCTCTTTGTAGGGTACCCGTACGTAATGGCGCAGTCTAATCACTGTAGGCAGTGGAAAATCTGCGTAAACGTATTTGCCGTTATGTTCGATACGCTCTGCCTTACCCTTGATCAACAAGACAACTGCCCGTCGCCAGTTGGTGATGTTGAGCGGCTCATAGGAGGCGTTTAACACCAGAACCTTACCCATTGGTGATCTCAGCTAGGAGGATTTTCCCAGATAGTAGCACAGGTTGCTCAATCTGGGTCGTTTTTCCATGGGTTAGTTTAATTTACCTTGTTGCTGAACTGCTGAACTAAAGGCTGAACTAAAGAAATCCGTCAAGGGTTCAGTCAAATATAGTTAGGTCAGTTACCCATTACCCATTACCCATTACCCATTGCTTTAGGACCTGTGAGCAGATAAGTAGTCATTTTCCCTTTTCCTTTGACTTCAAACGGTTCCCGTTTATCAAACCGGTACTTATCTTTTAATTTCTCATAGGTCCTAACTGTAACCTGAATGCTACCTGGTATACCCTGAGATTCCATACGGCTAGCCATATTTACGGTATCACCCCACAAATCATAGCTAAATTTTTTGATTCCAATTACCCCAGCCACCACTGGTCCACTGTTGATGCCAATCCTGAGACGGAAATTTTGATTCGTTTGAGCATTGTACTGCGCAATTAATTTTTGCATATCCAATGCCATTTTAGCGATCGCGTCCGCATGATAATTGCAGGGTTTTGGCAGACCGGCAACAGCCATATAAGCATCACCAATCGTCTTGATTTTTTCGACACCATGCTCCTCAGCTAGTTGGTCAAACTCTGAGAAAATTACATTGAGAATTTCGACCAGTTCGGTGGGAGAGGTTTGGGTTGAGAGTTTGGTAAAGTCAACTAAATCAGCAAACAAAACGGTGACATCTTCAAAACTTTCTGCCAGGGTACGTTCTCCTTTTTTTAACTGTTCTGCGACCGGTTGGGGCAAGATATTAAGCAGCAAAAGCTCAGCTTGGGTTCGGGCACGACGAAGTTCATCTTCAGCTTTTTTACGCTCTGTAATGTCGCTAACTGTGCCTTCGTAGTAGAGTAAATCACCAAAATTGTCTCTGACTGCTCGTATATTTTCCGAAATCCAAATTACCATACCATCTTTCCGATAGACTTCGGACTCAACGTCTGATAACGTTTCTTCTTTGTGGATTAGGGCTAATATATCGTCACGACGCATCGGTGCGAGGTAGAGTTGTTTCCCAATATCCGTGACTTGATTAATCAGTTGTTCTGGCGACTGATAGCCCAAAATACTTGCGAGTGCTGGATTAGCGGTGATAAATTGTCCTTCTGGTGTAACTTGACAAATGCCTTCATTGGCATTTTCAAAGATACTGCGATATTTATGCTCAGCTTCTTGTTTCTGCTTGATTTCCTGTTGCAGCTGAAAATTTTGTTCTTGTAGTTGCTTTTGTAAACGCCCGAGTTTCAAGTGAGTGTTGACTCTCGCTCTTACTTCTTCCTGCTGCACTGGTTTGGTGAGATAATCTACTGCACCGAGTTTGAAACCTTTAACTTTGTCGAGAGTATCAGTACGAGCCGTCAGAAAAATAACTGGGATGTCTCTAGTTGACTCTTGAGCTTTCAAGCGACGGCAAGTTTCAAACCCATCAATTCCGGGCATCATAATATCCAGTAAGATTAGATCCGGTTGAGTATAGTTGACTTTCTGGAGGGCACTATAGCCATCTTGAGCGACTAAGACTTTGAAGCCAGAATTGCTCAACAACTCAAACATCACCCCTAAATTAGTCGGACTATCATCAACAATCACAATTACACCTTTATAGCCAATTTTATTATAGCTCTCGGTTAGGGTTATTTGGCTGGAATAGGAATGATTATTAGCTTGAGTTACTGAGTAAATATTCATAATTACATGAACTTATTATTGGTTTTTTTTTCGCTAAGCAATGGCTAATTAATAAGAGCCCAAATAATCTGATATCATCTCACAAAAAATAAATAAGCCCTTAAAACTATAAACCTTAAAACTATAACCTTTAAAACTATAATAACTTATTCATGGCTTAAATCATCATTTAAATGGCTAGTTATTTTAAAGATATATAATTTATTTTTTAATAACTTTATATTTTTTTTAATCCTTTGATTGACCATGAGCTTCGCGGTCTTTTTTATCCATGTAATTCCTAACAAATTCCAGTATTTGTCTTTCTTGAAAGCCTTTTGATAATTGACGCAAGTTTTGAGCAAAGGGGATGAATTTATCATCCAACTGTTCAATCAAATTAGCTTCCTCTTGGATCCCTCTAATATCACCGATGATGGCGAGTTCATACAGAACGGAGATTTTCTCTGGCGATGGAGCTACAGGCATAACGTCTTCAGCTTTCTCTTCCTTAGTGGATTCTACAATTCCTTGTCCTCCTTGTTGTTCCTGGGAAACGTCTGGTAAATCTAAATCTAGCCAAAAAATACTACCTTGACCGACAGTGCTTTTCACCTTTAATTCACTACCCATTAATTCCGCTAAACGTTTACTAATCGATAGTCCTAAGCCTGTACCATTAACCTGACGGTCAGTGTTACCCACTTGATGGAATGGCAAAAATATTTCTGCTAGTTGTTTTGGTGGGATACCAATGCCAGTGTCTGCTATGACAAAGCGCATTTTTTGAGTACCTTGCTTTTCGGTTAAAGACCGATCAACGTTCAACTCTGAACACCCCAAATAACCAACTTTAAAGGTTACCCCGCCAGTATCTGTAAATTTGACAGCATTTCCCAAAAGGTTCATCAGAACTTGTCGCAGTCTTATTTCATCACCCTTGACAAATTCAGGCAGGGGCGAAAGGAATTCGTAACGGAATGAAAGGTTTTTTTGTTTAGCACTGATCACCACAATTTCCACAATACCTTCCAGAAACTTGGGAAACTGAAAATCTCTGACATCCAGTTCCATTTTTATGGCTTCGATTTTTGATAGATCCAGGATGTCATTGAGTAGGGTTAACAGATGCTGACCACTTTGCTGAATAATACTGAGCTGCTCTTTTTGCGTAGCGCTCAGATTAGGTTCCTCTTGGAGGATTTGGGCATAACCTAAAATGCCGTTAAGGGGGGTACGTAATTCATGGCTCATGTTGGCTACAAATTCACTCTTAGCCCGATTGGCTACTTCCGCGTCAACTTTAGCCTGCTTCAACGCCTGTTCTGCCTGTTTGCGATCGCTAATGTCTCGAAAAATTCCCTGCACAACTGTCTTGCCTTGCAGCTCTAAAGTAGTGGCACTAACTTCTACAGGCACCGTTGTACCAACTTGATGCAGTAATTCCAGTTCTTCTTGAAATACACCCCCTGCCTCCACATGTTGCTGGAAACTTTGGGAGTAGGCTTTGAATCGTTCTCGTGGAATAATCTGACTCTGATGCAAGCCAATAATTTCAGCTCTCCGACGGCCCAGCATCTGTTCCGCCATCTGATTGGCTTCCAGGATGATTCCGGTTTCCGCATCTGCCATCAGAATGGCATCACCAGCTGACTCAACTAACTTGCGATACTTCTGTTCCGCCTGCCGTAGTTTTGCCTCTGATAGCTTGCGTTCAGTGATATCTCGGTTGCAGAATATTCTACCATAGTAATCCCCACCACTCGTGAGCACTGGTGCTGAATAAAAGTCAAAAATACGCCCATCCTTGATTAAAAGTTCATCGTAGTTCGTTGTTTTGGGATGAGCTTGGAGATAGTCCACCTGAGCTAGAAATTCTTCGGGATGCTTCAGTTGAGAACTCACCTGCTTGAGCAATTCTTGAATATCATTGGTTTCAAACAATTGTTCTGGAGTCTGCCACAAGTCAGAGAAACGGTGGTTGTAGGAAACCACCCGAAAATTTTCATCAACCACTAAAATTCCATCAATGGCAGCTTCTTGTTGCGCTTTGAGCATGGCATTTGTACGGAGCACATCCTCCTGTGCCACAGAGCGCTCAATGGCAATTCTAGCTAGTTGGGTGGCTTTATCCGCCAGTTCTTGCTCTTCGGGGTTTGGGGTATGAGGTTCAGTGTAATAGGTTGAGAAGGTGCCTAGCACCGTCCCTTGAGTGGACAAAATGGGGATAGACCAACACGCTCTGAGATTGTGGGAGAGTGCCAAATCCCTGATACTTCCACACAGGGGATGAGTGGCAATATCCTTAACCATGACCGATTCTCGCCAATAGGCGGCAGTGCCACAGCAACCCATATATGGAGCAATAACCATACCATCAATCGCCTGAATGTAGGATTCTGGAAGGCTGGGAGCGGCAGTATGACGCAGATTAACCCCATTTTTGTCCACCAGCAAGAAAGCACACCTAATCTTGGGCAATTGCTCCTCAATCAACCGAGCTAGTCGGTCTAGTACATCTGGCAGCTTCTCCCACTGGGTAATCATTTCCAGGATACGATTTTGTCCAGCTAACAAGGCTTTAACTCTCTGGCTATCAGTAATGTCAGTAAAGGTGCCAACTAGACGAACCACTTCACCGTTATCATCTGTGATCACCAGACCAGTGGAGAGAATCCAGGAAATTGAGCCATCTGTGCGCAGCAGACGAAACTTTTGTTTCCACTTCTTGATGCAGTCGCTCATGGGGGAAACCCCCAAGACCGCGCTGCATCGCTGAGAACTTCGTCCAGTACATAGGTTATCTAGGATGGCTTTCACCTGATCTTGATCCTCAAGATGAATCAGTGCCAGTAATTCATTAATGGTCGGTCCATCTTGATCCAATGGGTAGCCAATCAGGCTGAGAAATTGGGGTGAGTAGTAATGATCATAGGTCTTCAGGTTGATTTCAAAGAGTCCGTTGGTGTTGGCTTGAATAGCCAGAGCAAACCGTTCCTCACTCTCCCTAAGCGCATCCTCAATGCGCTTGTGTTCAAGAACCTCCGCGATTAATTGTCGATTGAGCTGCCTCAGGGTAGCTGTTCGCTCTTGAAATTGATATTCCAGCCGTTCATTTTGGTAAAGGAGTGCGTCTTGAGCGTGCTTGCGCTCTGTGATCTCCTCAACTGTAGCTTCGTAGTAGAGTAGAAAGTTACTACTATCGCGGATAGCCCGCACGTTTTTGGAAATCCAGATTATACTACCATCTTTTTGATAAATCTGTGCTTCAAACCCTGAAACAACACCATCTTCCTGTAGCTGTAGAAGCAAATCTGCCCGGCGTTGAGGGTCAACGTAAAGTTGGTGGGCAATATCGGTGACACTTGCTACTAGTTCTTCCGGTGATTGATAGCCATATATTCTCGCTAGTGCCGGGTTAGCACTGATATAGCTTCCGTCAGGTGTGGTCTGACAAATGCCCTCGACAGCATTCTCGAATATGCTGCGGTATTTGGCAACGCTTAAGAGTAACAACTCTGCCGCCGAGTTTCGTTCTGATGTAATCGCTGCCAAGAATAAAGCGATTGTCGCCATCAGTATCATGAAAACCTGTAGCAGGGGAACTGCTTCACTCAAGTCCCCGGTGCTGGCAAGAAACGGTCCGGTACCCAGACTGGTTCCTACAATGGCAATACTCGATACCATCAAGCAGCCTAGGGTGGTGAGGCGTTGACCAAATTGGAGGGTAGCCCAAATCAGCCAGGGAAATGTCAAGCAGGCGAGGGGATAGGTTGCCATTTCTGGCGCAATGTCCGACCCAAACACTGCCCAACTCACTGTCAACAGTGAAATCAGCCAGATAGCTGCCAAAATAATTTGCTTGATCTTTATGCTTGCTTGAGGGGTTAACGGTTGTTGGTTAGACAGTTGGAGGTTAGTTTGGGTTGACTGTTCAACCTTCTCAACCTTGGCCAATTGGCCACGCTTTCGGCAAAGCCGACGCTGCGCGAACGCGAACAACCTGCCAACCTTCAACTCCTTCACTAGGTAGCACCAAACTAAAAACACTGGTACTACGACTAAAACCACCATTAAGTCCCCTAACCACCATTTCCACCACATCCCCCCGAAATTCCTACCATCAAATTCACCACTCAGGTGTAAGTGAGTTAGACTGACAGTCGGAGCGATGAGTGTGGCAACCATCGACACCCCTAGGAAACCCAATACATCTCGTCGCCGTTCTAGGGAAGGACGAAGCTGCCACAACAGTGCCAATCCTATCGAGAGCAATACTGACAAGATATAGCCGAGAGCAGTGATTACAGAAACTGGCCAGAACCTCTGAGCCGACACAGTCCAGAAAAATTGTCCCCAAGAAACCGATGGCAAAACTCCTTGTTGTTCGGTTAACCACCAAAGATGCTCCCTTAGTAGTAATACGGTTGCTTGGGTAACTCCTGCGGGAGACCAAACTGGTGGTACTAATGTATTTCCTCCAATCAATCCATGGACTAAGTTTGCCAGCCCAAGGTAAACCAAAGTCAGTAAACCTAAATTGGTTAAGTGTTGCCAGAATCCTTTTGGGATGAAAATCATTTTGGGAATACGCCCAAAGATGGAGTTAGGCGAAACTAATCTTTACGCACATTGACATAATTTTCAATCCCTAAACCGGTAAATTCCGCAACTTTACAAACTCTTTTATTTTCTAGTTAGATTTTTTTCAGTCTCTTTAAATTAAAGGTTTTTTTGACCTAGAGATTTAGTTAAAGTGAAAAGTGAAAGGTTATGGGTGAAGGCTACCGACTTAAGCTGGCATATAGCGAAGGAGACTGGTAATTGTTCATTGTTGTTCATTGTTGATGGTTTTCCCTTGTCTCCCTTCCCTTTGCTTGATAAGAGGTAGCCTCGGTGAAAGAGACGACACCAATCTCCTCTCTTTCCCCTTTCTCCTTTTCCTTGTTCCTTTTAACTATCATCAAGGAGCCAAGGCAAGTGATATACCATTCAACTTAAACTTTCTATAAAGCTGAGATTTCACAGAATCCCCCTTACGCCATTGCCTAGGAGACATGACGCTGGCATTTTATATTACACCTCAGCTATTGAAGGTTTTTAAATCAGCGCACCCACATATTGTGCTTTGGTTATCTAAAAAACTTGTATGTCAATTTTCTATTCTCGTCGTAGGCGAGTAGGGGGTTTGTGGCAAAACATTAACGTAGTTATTTGAAGAAGAGTAGTAAGCGATGATCAACAAAGGTAATGTTAAGGTCAACAGCGCAATTACCGTACCCAAGACTTCTGCCCATCTATATGGGTGAGGGTCAGAAGAGTTGGCAGATGAGCCACTAATTTCCATAAATTAATTGAAATTTAAACTAGGTCAGTTGAAAACGACGATTAGTTGGGTCTTATCATAAACCCTACATCCTCTATTTTATCGATTTATTCCCAAAGGATTGTTTTCTAGTAAACAATCTCAACCAAATTCCAGCCCGCTTAACGATACTTTGCAAAAAACTAGGCTCAACAAGGTTACAGGTTGTAGGTTACAGGTTGTAGGTTGTTAGTTACAGGTTGTAGGTTACAGGTTATAACCCACATTCCCCATGTCAGTTTGTAGTATGCAAAGTATGATGTAAATCCGACCAACGGGTGATGGGGTGACGAATCAATTGCTCTACACACCGGATCCGACGAGCTGGGTTGTCTCCATAAGTAGAGACTTGAGATTTGAGCACCACCGGATAGGGAATCTCTAATCCCTTGATGTCGGTAGGATGGTCAATGCGTTGAGCAGGCAAAACCGGAATGCCAATCTCACGGAATAATTCTTTAGCCTGGTATTATAACAGATGCATGATTCGCGAACAATCCTAACCACGACGTTTCAAATCTTTTGCCACTTGGTCAATGCTGTAGAAACACTTCGGTGAAAGCGTCTACCAGCTGACGGATCCTTAAATTGGTCATTAAAAACAGCAAAATTATTCCCCCAGTAGCCCCTAGGTAGGATAGGTAGAAGGGAAGCAGGTGTCGATCGCTTTAAACGCCATCACTTAGTTATTCATCTATTAGACATCTCCAAAAATTAACCTCAAACCCTTGCACTGCCTGGGTCAAAACCGAGTTTCTGGAGATGTCTATTATAGAAGTTACTAGTTCATAACTCCAGATTAGGGCAGGTGTTTGTTCATCGTTCTAGATAAGTCCCGATCTAGGAATGTCTAATCGTAAGGTGGGAAGTCTAGACCGAATCAAAGATTATGGTGGTCGAGGATGTCACTCCTTGCTTCTTTGATTCTTCAAAATTCCCCCCTAACCCCTATAATTCCTCACTGTTGCCTTAATATCTCACCAATTCCTGCCTAACCACTGGAAGCATAGGAGTATATTTTGGGTTAAGATTAA
The DNA here is from genome assembly GCF_010692525.1 of Moorena sp. SIO3B2. Taxonomy (NCBI): domain Bacteria; kingdom Bacillati; phylum Cyanobacteriota; class Cyanophyceae; order Coleofasciculales; family Coleofasciculaceae; genus Moorena; species Moorena sp. SIO3B2. Next base: position 3,270 of record NZ_JAAHHE010000044.1, on the reverse strand, counting down.
GTACCTTTTTTGGTATCCCTGGCTTTCCTCCTGCTACAGGCAATGGATTCTAACCAGTTCACCCCTGAGTCTAACCACAGCAACGATCAATCAATGGATTCTGACGTTGCAGCCCACCCTTGGGACGAACCACTTTCTGATCCCGAGGCTCAAACCGATGAGCCATTCCCTGAAACACTACAACCCGATGAAGGAAATTCTAAAAGTACGTTTCTTTTGTTGGTGGTGGTGGGCATGGGATTGGGTCTAGTATTTTTAACCGGCGGCTTTTATGTTTTTACCCGTCCCTGCGTATTTGGGTCTTGTACTGTACTCAATGAAGCTCAGCTATTGAGTAAAAAGTCAGCAGACACCCTCAAAAAACCTAAATCGGGAAAGGACATTCTCGAAGCTCAGAAGCAATTAAAGACAGCGATTGAAGGACTCAAAGCAATTCCGTTTTGGTCAATGAAGCATGACACAGCACAAGGATTGCTCCAAGCCTATCAAATCAGAGGTAAAGACCTAGATCAGTTAGTGACAGCCATGCAAATGGCGGCTAGGGCAGGTCATAAAGGGAAAAATCCTCCCCATAAGGCATCAAAGTGGATTGCAATTCAAAAACTGTGGCGAGAGGCAATTGCCCGCCTTGAACAAATGCCTAAGGAGAGTAGCCTTAATGCTATAGCGCAACAGAAAATTAAGCTATATAAGGTCAATTTAGACGAAGTTAATCGGCGATTAGTCAAAGAAAGACAGGCGAGTCAGATTATGAAAGCAGCTAAGAAAGCGGCTCAGATTGCCCAAGCTCGTCAGGGTGTAGCCCAGACTTTAGAGGAATGGCAACTAGTCTATAGTACTTGGAAAACCGCATTAGACCGTCTGAACAAAATTCCTCAAGGAACAACCGTTGAAGAGGACAAGCAACGACTGGAGGAATTCTATAAAACTAATCTGGCCAGGGCGCGCGATCGCAAAACCCAGGAAAAAATTGCTACCAACGCCTACAATCAGGGACTACGTCTGGCTCAGTTAGCTCAAAAGGCTCAGGGAAAGCAACAATGGTCGGTGGCTGCGATTCATTGGCGCAACGCTTTAACTTACGTGAAGCAAGTTCCAAACTCCACATACTACCACAAAAATGCACAGTCTTTAATTGAGCCTTATCAAAACGCCCTTAAGGCAGTTCAAAGCAAGTTGCAGTTGCAGGTAAAGTTAAAACAAATTGGTGGTGATCTTGAACAAATCTGTACTGGGGAAACTCGAGTTTGTAATTACACCATTGATGAAAGTCTGATTAAAGTAGAATTAACACCGACTTATATGTATCAGGTCAGACAAACAGCGATTACGGCTCAAGTCAGAGGTGATGTAGAGGCTCAAGCTGGCATCGTGAATCACGTATTGACGTTAGAAGATGCCCTCAAAGGGATTAGCTATAATTCTGAAATCCGTATGGAAATCTATACTGCTGATGGGGCTCTGATTCAGGTACACAGTCCTGGCACTTAGTTAGGAGAACTGTGAAGTAGCAAACATGATCTTTAACACTGGGTTAACCTAAATTAACCTTAAGTAATATCATGTAAGAAGTTACACATTGAGATTAGAAGCATTGTTATCTGAGCCCCTGCCTCAAATAAAGTTTCCTGCTAGTGTTTTCAAACTGACCAATGGCTTGAATGTCATTCATCAATACCTAAGCGCTACACCAGTAGTAGTGGCCGATGTGTGGGTTGGTGCTGGTGCGATCGCAGAACCACAAGAATGGTCTGGCATGGCTCACTTCTTGGAACACATGATTTTTAAGGGCACCGAGACCATTGCTCCTGGTGTGTTTGACTATGTGATTGAAAGCCACGGTGGTGTAACGAATGCCGCTACTAGCCATGACTTTGCTCATTTTTTCGTAACCAGTGCTTCTGAGTACTTAAAACAGACCCTGCCTCCCTTGGCAGAATTACTCTTGCATCCTGCTATTCCTGAAGAAGAATTTGTCCGGGAACGGTGTGTGGTGTTAGAAGAAATTCGTGGCAGCTACGATAATCCTGATTGGGTGGGATTTCAGGCTCTTTCTGAGAGCGTTTACCAACGTCACCCCTATGGCAGACCGATTCTGGGTACGGAAGCGGATTTGATGGCTCACTCTCCCCAACAAATGCGCTGTTTCCACCAATGCCATTACCAGCCGGAAAATATGACTGTGGTGATTGTAGGTGATATTGACCAAGAATCAGCATTAACTATAGTTGACCAGTCATTTCAAGATTTTGCTTCCCCCACTGATTGTCCTAAACCAGAGGTGATAGCTGAACCACCATTTATCGGAATTAGACGTCAGGAACTAAATTTGCCTCGCCTGGAACACGCACGTCTATTGATGGCTTGGCACGGACCAGGGATAGATCAGCTTGGGGATGCCTGTGGTTTGGATTTACTGTCTGTGCTCCTGGCTGATGGACGCTCTTCTCGCTTGGTAAGAGAATTAAGGGAAGAGAAACAATTAGTGCAAGACATTGGTAGTAGTTTCTCTCTACAGCGTGATTCGAGTTTGTTTACTATTACCGCCTACCTAGAACCCGAATACCTGGAACAGGTAGAAGCAATAATTAGGGAACACCTGTGGCAATTGCAACAGACACCAGTGTCAAGCACAGAAATCAAACGCTGTCAACGTCAGCTCTATAACGACTATATTTTTTCCACAGAATCTGCTGGTCAACTTGCTGGTTTGTATGGTTACTACAGCACTATTGCTACAGCAGAAGCAGCCTATAGTTATCCGCTTGAGATTCAAAAGCTAACAGCTAATGACGTAATGCAATTAGCCCAGCGGTATCTTTATCCCCATCGCTATGCTATCACAATCCTCAACAGTATAGCTTAGATCGTAACTCATTTTTAGATTCAAAAGCTGAGATATTTAGATGTAATTAACTTAGGGGATTCGGTATATTTATACCTATTACCTAAGCTATCACAATCCTCAAAAGGATAGCTTAGATCGTAACTCATTAAAGGTAGTAACTCCTCACAAAGGCATGTAGTAAAAGTGGGAATTCGTGCATTTAAAATTTGGAATTTACAATTTTCCTAAGACCTAAGACTATCAAGCCTAAGACCTAAGACCATCATGCCTAATATCACACTAAAGCAACAACAGAATATCCATCGCACAGTGCTAGATAATGGCATCGTGGTGATAGTAGTTGAAAATGCTGCTGCTGATATCATTGCCAGCCGTCTATTTATTCGGGCAGGTAGTCAGTTCGATCCACCAAACCAAGCTGG
>NZ_JAAHHE010000439.1:0-4417 GCF_010692525.1 Moorena sp. SIO3B2 | reverse complement strand
CAAGTTGAGAAAACATCGGGAAAATGGTACCACTAATTTCCGTATCCTCGATGGGGCGGTCGGTGATATCAAAGATAAAATTGGTAGACAAGAATCGAATTAGCGGTTCCCAAAACTCATCCGCCGGTTCTTCCTCTAAGTAGTTAACGAATAGGGTATAAACATCTTCTAACAATTCCAAGGTTAAGACTTGAGCATCAACATTGACAGCACTTGTGTTGATATTCAAATCATTACGCTCACTATCGGATAAATAGGCATAAATCACCCATTTGAATAGGGCTTTAACTAACTCATCAAAGTCCGTATCATTATCATTGGTAGAGTTATCATCTAGAGGAATCGAGTTTTCCATAAACAATAACCCGATACCACTGACTCCTGTTTCGGTCTTGGTAAAGGACGGTTGAAAATAAATATCGAGGCGAAGCTTCCCGTCTTTTACAGTTTCCGTGCGCACGTCTCCGGGGAGTGCTAGCTTAATTCCCGTTGTGCCATCATCCCATCGCAATGACCGTCCACCAGATGTTTGGGTAGTGACATTTGTAGTAGTAGCAGATGTTTGGGTAGTGACATTTTTAACTCTTCCGGTGCTACTCGTGCCTTGGGCTTTAGCAAAAGCAAAGGAGCGATTAGCCCTAGCATTTTTCTGGATTCGATAGGGATGCAGGGTTTGAGCACGGGCAGTAAATACTGGAACAGTGGCTGCCATGGCTCCCCCAGATCCAGCAGCGAGTTGCCAGGGTGGTGTGGTATCTGAACCGAGGACAAATTGCTCCCGGACGGTCAATTTAAACTTAAATCTGATTCGGACAAAGGCAATCTTGATCGATGCTTTGACAGAAACCGTAGCCACTAGAGCCACCTGAATGGCTTTGTATACCTCAACCACAAACAGCACCGCAACTTTAACCAGGACTTCTACATCAACCTGAATTACTTTAAAGTCCACGACACCATAGATGCGACCAACAATGGCTACACCACCCTGAATTCGGTAATAGGTGGCCTTTTTCTGATTAGTATCGGTGGGATTATAGGTCGCAAACACCCCTTGCAACAGGCCATGCATGGTAATGCTGAATTCTGCGCGCAGAGGGCCTTTCTTGATAATTTTCCCCAACCCGACCTGCAAGCCAATGCCAAATTCTAATACCGGGTCAAAGGTGCCACTAACAATGTCGGGAACACTGGTGGCTGTTTCTGCACTCAGTTTATTGAAGTAGAAGCCCCCTAATCCTAAAAAGATGCCGACATTAACGGCAATGGATCTCGAAAAGTCACCACCCCAAGGGAAGCCCACATCGATACCAAAGTCCCCATTGGTATAGATTTCAATGGCAACCACTGGCAGGGTAATATGAACAGCACCAAAGTCGATATAGCGCATGGTGTCTGGTAAAACCAGCTCACTGCGATAGACCCCGACAGTATCACTAATGCGGCGATAGAGGATTTCAAATTCAAATCCAGCAAAACTTTGTACCGGGGGTCCCGACAAACTAATGCGCAGGCCATAGATAAAGGGGTCGTTGAAAATTATACTGATCTCAATGGAACCCAAAATCACAAATTGGGCACCAATTAACCAGCCACTCTCTGCACTAAACTGTATTGGCTGACCTGAAAATTGAATTGGTTGAGTGGGGTCAGAACTGACGGCTGAGGGTAAGGACTGTTGCAGAGCTGTGAGGGGATTTTGCCGCCGTTTAATAGGGGGAAGGGGTACCAAGGTTTGGCGCATCACCGTGGTGAATTGCTCAATAGTACGAGCTTGCTGCACAATTTCTGGTGCGAAGGCAACCCGTTGTCCCAAAGCCAGGAACTTCAGCTCGAAGATCGGGGCTTTAGTGCTGGGCACTTCTGGGGGATTCTCATTGACTGGGTCCCACTGAACTCGCTTTTTGGGTTGTCCGGGAATACTTAAGTCTACTGCGATCGCTATTTTCTTATTGGATGCTGTTCTAGCATTATTTTGTTGGGCACTGACCTGAGATGTCTTGGTGCCAAACTGGTAAGACAGCCCCACATTGGATACCTTAGCAATCAAGACATTCAGGGTAGCCTTGTAGGAAATGGTGATGGATTTATTAGTTAGGTCTATCTCCAGACTAAACTTATCTAGCGCTATCTCTTGTTTAGCAAATTCATCCCAGGGTGGATCGAGTTCAAACTCAATAATACTGGAGTCATAGACGCTGACAATATAGGCAATCAGGTCACCAATGGTAGGATTTTTACCATTGACTAAACTAACGCTAAACCGCAACAGTTTACGATTATTGATATTGGTGTACACTGCGCTCAGCAACAGGGTACTGATTTGGAGTTGGAAAATTAACTCACCGGTACGATTTGCCAGGGCTTGGGATGAACGACCAGAGCCAGAGGTGCTACTGGTTCGACTAAAAGTATAGATAACCGAGAGTTGTAAGGTATCGAAAAAGGGAATCGAGGCTTTGACCGTTCCTGCGATCGCTCCTTTTAGGGTCGTAGAGGTTCCCCCTGATCTATTACTGGAGGTTTTGGTAATTTGAATCGCTGCTTGGATTTGCAGGGTTTCTTCCCCTGGCACTAAGGCAATGCCAGTATCCCAATCCATGGATCCGGTGAAGGTATAGCGGGATTCAACGATTTGGGTACTATTCTCTTGATAGCGGGTTTGTTGTAGGGCAAATGCCAGGGAAACTACTAAATCCCGCAACCCATACTCATCGAGCTTATCCTGAGAAAATCCAAAGGCTTTGATAACTTCGGTAATGCTGATATTTTGAGCAGTGGCAGAAAATGCCCACTGACTGGCAATCTGGCTCCCCCCAGAATTGGTAAGCTGTGACGAAAATTGATGGGCGACCTTAACCGCAAATTCGCCCCCAAATAACTCAAACAGCCCCTCAAATGACAGTTTTCGCTGCTGGGAGAGGGATTCTGGCGTATTCTGTTGACTCCCATTGGTTGAGCCAGAGGATTTGACCGATGACACTGACAGGGCAAGCTGTTGGATGGATAAGGTTGGCCCCGAATCGAGGGTAATCGACCAGGCATTTTCAATAGCAGCCTCAAAGGAAAATGCCCCTTTATCCGGTCGCAATTCCACCGCCATTTTCGTAATAGCTAAGTTCTGAATCGAGTCTGGTGCATCTAATTCTGGAATCAGTTCTTCCAAAAGCGCCACGACATAAAGTCGCTGTCCAGCAATCATACCGCCCTGATAAACCGTTACGTTGCGGTCTTGAATTTTCTCCAGGATCAAATTGACGGTTTCACCAGCAACGGTTAGCTCGGAGATCATACCAAAGCTAACACTGGTTGTTCTTTGCACTATTGCAGTCATCGTTCGATTCAGAAAAGATTACTAGGCAAAAATGGAATTGTCGAAAGTTAGCGGTAAGTGGTCAGTTATCAGCGGTCAACTTATTTTATTCAAAAGCCAAGTAGCGTGGCACAGGCTTCTAGCCTGTGACCTAACCTATAATGTGACCTAACCTATAAGCTAATAGCTATTCTTCATTACTAACTTTGAAATAGACTCCCCTTAATTTAAGGTCTAATCCATCAATTAATTGACCTGAATCCTCTTGCCATTCGGCTGATAGTCCAACAGTATAAGCTGTCTTGGTTTTATCAACGACTTTATTTCCACTAGCATCTGTGCTTGAAGCACTAGAGCCAGGAATTCTGACATGAAATTCATCCACATATAAACCGGCTTCAACCAGCAAATTAGCAGCATTTTGTAAGACTGTAATGTCTGGTAATGCATCGGCTTTAAGTTCACCCGTGGTGGGGTCTAGGAAAGAGTCAATTTCTGTAGAACTAACACCCAAAGTACTCATAATACTATTGAGAGAGCTGCCAACAGTACCTAAATAAACCCTTTCTCCGGGGGGAAGTTCAACTTCAATTCCCTTTTCTTTAAGCTCAGTAATGGCATTTTTCGGTTCTAGGGAAATTGTCTTTCCCGCCAGTTCTAGAGAAACACCAAAAAATACTTTAGTTTCTGACATTTTTTTGCTCCTTTTTCAAAAATATTTACTTTCAAAAACTATCAATCTACAACAATTATAAATTATACATTTGCCATTGAATTATATATCATATATACATGATATGTAAACCTAATAGGTATTTTTTTATTGGGCAATCAAACTCCGGATATCTTTACCCTCTTGCCTTTTGCCTTTTGCCTTTTGCCTTTTTAAGCAATTCGTGTCTTTACAAACCAGATACAAACGCTATATTTGATCGAGCTTAACTTCAGCTTCCGGGGGAACCACTGATTCTTCTGGAATCTTTGTGGTCGATAGATTATCATCAGCCACAGTATTTCCATTTTCGTCCACAAAGGTTAACCCTTTTTTAACAATAACACCATTGGGATAATCATCGGATTGGGGTACCGAAAATACCGTGACTA
>NZ_JAAHHE010000438.1:0-4424 GCF_010692525.1 Moorena sp. SIO3B2 | reverse complement strand
ATGGCTGGGAAAATAAATTTATAAATTTTGTAAAAAAAATCATTGATGCCAGAATGGAGTAAAGTTGTTTACTGGTAGTAGGACAGTGGCTGAAGAATCAATACGGGTTTATCTATCCAAAGATAAAAAAAAGAACTTTAAAGCGGCTTGTGTTATGCAAGACAGGGATATGAGCGATGTGGTCAATGAATTAATTGATAAGTGGCTTGACCAAAATGGCGTATATATACACGGAGAAAAGGAGACATGAATAAATCCTGAAACCCTAGCGGTAATAGGTTTACAGGCTGATGCGATCGCGCAGCGTCGGCTTTGCCGAATCGCATTTCAGTATTTCTGGTTATATCTCATTTTGATGCCTTACTATAATCCTTTGAAGTCTGGCATTAAAACCATGCTGAGCCAGCATACTGTGACAGAGAAAAGTAAAAGGCGCAAACACACCAGTGATTCACCCTTGGAGGCTCTAAGAATTGAACGCACCAATTTGTCTCAAGACGAATTAGCAATCTACTGTGGTATTCCTCGTGCGACTTACCAGCGCTGGGTCTCTGGTAGGACTGAGGCTAGACCAACGCTGCGGCAACTGAAATTGCTGTGCCAACGACTAGGGATTGAGCACATCGATCAGCTGCCAGAGGAATTTGGACCACCTAGTAGCGCTGAGCGCAATTAAAAATTCAAAATTCTTGAATGGTTACTATAGCGTTTTCACATCAGATGTGAAACCGCTATACTTCCTTCTTGAGCTGAGAGCTGACAGCTATAAGCTGTCAGTCATTCACCTACTAACTGACCTAAGTGTTTTAATATTCTCGCGACAGTATATAGATCATTGCCACGATTCAGCAGAGAGAACTGATTAGAAAAAGCATATTGCAGTTTATCCTGTCGAATTAGTTTCAGAAAAATAAATTCACCGCCATTAGTGACAAATCCGAAAGCAGGCTTTTCTAGCTCAGGATTAGCCAACATATAAGCTAGAGCTTGTGGTATCCCTACTTTTAAAGAGTATTCTGCTCGTTTTGCTTCAATCACCACTATCCAAAACTGAGGTTGGCAAATCAAAATATCAATTCGTCCCCTGACAATCGTTTGCTGATCTTCCGATGAAATTTGTACATCCTTTTCAGCAAGAATATAGAATGGTGGGCGATAAAAATCAGCAATTCTCAACAATGGGGATAGCACCACCATTTTGACAATCGGTTCTACCATGGGATACTCAGATAAGTGCAGATAGTCATCCTTGACCCGATCTAGCCATTGCTTTTCTAGCTCATTGAGTTCTGGTAAATCCTCTTGCCATTCTGGGAATAATTTCTCATCATTAGTAGGCTCTAGTCCAAATTTGTCCTTCAATTGAGGCAGAGAAATATCTTGGGCTACGATTGTTTCTACCATTATGATTTGGGATTTGGGATTTGGGATTTGGGAATTTAAATTTTATTTTTAATTCCTAATACTCTTACCTTATTATAAGCGATCGCGTACCGTTGCTTACGGCCAATCGTAAAACTAATATCGCTCTAAATTTTAAGTAATTACTGCATTACCTGGTTATTTAACTAGTGCAATACTGTTTAATTTAACCCCTAACTCTGATTCTCATTCCACAGTTGTTTTTGATCACCACCTGATGGAATCCAGTCGCTAACTGGGGATAGTTCTGGAAATTCAACTTGTAACCAACCTATACTGCCGTTTCCTCCCACATCTCCCACAATACCTACACTACCCACAACCACCACACATCCCTTTTGACCCTGACTTAAAAAACGTACCCCTGTTAATTATCTCTGTAGTGTACAAGATCGAACATTTTGCGATCGCAACCAAGATTAGAATAAAGTAAACAAGTGTAAAGAAATGCTTAGTTTTACTTGATTCTTTATCTAAAAGATAAGCATACTGTCCATTGCCGGTTGAAAATAACTATGCAGTATCTGTTTCCAAAACGAATTTTAGTATCCCTGGCAGCACTGTTCCTAGCTTGTTCTATGTGGGCGATTGCTCCTGAGGCCAAGGCTTACGACAATCCTGAGTTACTGCCCGAGGTTCAAACACCAGTCATTGATTTAGCGAACTTTATTCCAGAGCTTCAAGAGCAGAGACTAATCCAAGATTTAGAAAGCTTTGAGGAAGAAACTGGCTGGAAACTCCGAGTTTTGACCCAATATGACCGCACCCCTGGTCGGGCAGTCAAAGAGTTTTGGGGACTTAACGACAAAAGTATGTTACTGATTGCTGACGCCCGAGGCGGCAATATCCTAGGGTTTAACGTGGGTGATGCCCTGTATGAATTCCTTCCTCGGACATTTTGGGTAGAGTTGCAAACCCGATTTGGTAATCTCTACTTTGTACGGGACAATGGCGAAAACCAATCCATTATCGAATCCCTAAATACGGTCAAGCAATGCCTGCGCCAAGGGGGATGTCGGGTGGTGCCTGGACTACCACGGGAACAGTGGATTCTGACCCTAATTACTTCTACTGTTGGAGGAGTGATTTTTGGATTTGCGGCTATCCCCCGCAAACGGGAACAGGTTTTCGCTTGGCAATGGGCTTTGATTTTGTCACCACTTTGGGGTATCCTGTTTATTGCCTTCGGTATTGGACCTGTGGTGACACGCACCTCCGATTACTTGCCACTATTGCGCAATATTATTGGTTTCGTTCTTGGTGCCCTTGTGGCTTACTTGTCACCGATGATTAGTGAATCCTCAGCCTCAGAAACTTAACACCTGGTCAAATCCCTGTAATTTCCGGAATTTTCCGGAAATTAATTAATAGCTAGGTTCCAGGAGTTCCTACTCAGTACTCAGCACTATGTTTCTGCTAGCGCTGTGCTTCTAATAACTCCTTAATACCTTTTTCTGCTAGGTCAATCAACTGATTGAGTTGATGGCGAGTATAAGCCCCTGACTCCGCTGTTCCCTGAACCTCAATAATACCCATTTCGTCGTTCATCACTACATTAAAATCCACCTCAGCCGCCACATCTTCGATATAGTTGAGGTCTAAAAACGGCTCACCCTCCAATAAACCGACGGAGACAGCAGCAACTTGGTGAATTAAAGGCGATCGCTCTAGTACTCCCGTTTTAACCAGTTTATCCACAGCATCCACCAGAGCAACATATCCCCCAGTAATGGAAGTAGTGCGGGTACCTGCATCCGCCTGTATAACATCCGCATCCACTGTTAACGTCCTCTCCCCCAAGGCTTTGAGATCAACAGCAGCCCGTAAACTGCGTCCGATCAGCCGCTGAATTTCCTGAGTTCGACCCGAAAGCTTGAGAAGTTCCCGTCTTTGGCGTTCCGGTGTTGCTCCTGGTAACATCCTATACTCAGCGGTTAACCAGCCGCTGCCAGTATCCTTGAGAAATCGGGGTACTTCCTCCTGAACCGTCACGGTACAAAGTACTTTGGTCTCACCACAGTGAGCTAGGACGGAACCAGGAGCATAGCGGGTAAATTCTCGCTCAAACAAAATGGGACGTAGTTGATCCGGTTGTCGGTTATCAGGACGCTGCCAAGACATAAGTTATATAGCAAAGGAAGTAGGAAGTAGGGAGTAGGGAGTAGGGAGTAGGGAGTAGGGAGTAGGGAACAAAAATTATCACAATATTATTGAGCTATATTATCGAGCTAGTCACCTTTAATAATTGTGTAATTGTGATCGATAATTGGATTCGACAACTTCGGAACAGATGTTGGATTGAGTAGAAATGAAGCTGCTCGTTTAGCTGTTTCTTCACTTAACTGGATTTGGGTTAGGCTAACCAAGCCCTCTTTCATAAAATGATCTCTAACTAGAGCTTTCTCTCCACTATTGAAGATAGTCTCATAAAAAACTTTCTTTATGCCAGCTGAAATGATTAACTTTAAGCAAGAGACACAGGGTTCCAGGGTGACATAAATACTGGCTCCAGCAGTGGCAATACCATGTTTGGCTGCAAACGCGATCGCATTCGCTTCAGCATGAACAGCTCGGGATGGCATGGTACGAGACGCATCGCAGCTACTTAGTCCAGGATAGCAGTATCCCTGAGCTGTGCAATGAATTGAGCCAGATGGGGAACCATTGTAACCTGTTGCTAAAATCTGATTGTTTTGAACAATCACTGCTCCTACAGGAAACGCTAAACAGGTTGAGCGAGTAGCTGCTAGCTTAGCCATCATTAAAAAGTATTCATCCCAGTTTGGTCTTTCATTAGTCATTGGTAATTGCCAAATTTTAAATGGTCAATTTTATAGCAAGGTAAATCTAGTTTATGATCTAAAATATAGCACTACGCATTAAGATTATGATATTCCTAAACTCGGAAACTTAGTCATAGCTTACTTCTGACTTCTGACTTCGTTCCTTCTGACTTGCGCGTAGCGCTATATCATCTCTGTTTCAAGGGAACAGGGAACAGG
>NZ_JAAHHE010000437.1:0-4442 GCF_010692525.1 Moorena sp. SIO3B2 | reverse complement strand
TTAAAGGGAGAGGTTATAGCAGAAGTCAGAAGTCAGAAGTCAGAAGTCAGAAGTCAGAAGTAAAACTATTGCGCTTACTTAGCTTTGAGACTTTTGTCATGTCCTAACTGCCCTGGCGACTGCTATAACAGCAGATTAACAATAGCAGTGAAGTGATGGATAAGTCTACTTTCTCTAATTGGGATACAGAGGCAGACGTGGTAGTTGTTGGTAGTGGAGTTGCTGGACTAGCGGCTGCGGTTGAAGCCAAAAATGCTGGTGCATCGGTAGTTGTTCTGGAAAAACGCAGCAGCTGTGGCGGAAATTCCATCATGAGTGATGGAGGGGTGGCGCTTGCGGGGACTGATTTTCAGAAACAATACGGTATTCTAGATTCTTGGGAACTCATGTATGAGGATATGTTGAGAGCTGGCTTGAATATGAATGATGCATCTCTGGCTAAGATAGTTGCTCAACAGTCTAATTCTGTACTAGAGTGGCTTACTGAATATTTAGCTGTCAAATTTAGAGATAAGCCCATAATCTTTGGCGGCCATTCTGTTCCTCGTATCCATCTGCTACACAATTTTTCTGGAACAGCAATTGTGAAACCTCTTCTTTCAAAGGTAAAGGAGTTGGGCATTGATATCAAAACCAATATTTGCCTCACAAAGTTCGGAAAGGATGTTCGAGAGATTGAAGTTTATGACAAAAAGGAAAACCAAGCCAGAGCAGTCTATGCAAATACCGGTGTCGTTTTAGCTACTGGTGGTTTTGGCGGAGATGTTGCTTTCCGAATCCTTCATGATGCTCGTCTAACCAGCACTGTAGGTAATACTAATCGTTCGGATACTACAGCAGAAGGAATGCTAGAGGCGATCAAGATTGGTGCTAGTTCTGTCCATTTGGAATATATTCAGTTATCATCTTGGAGTTCTCCTGACGAGAAACGTGATCAAGTTGCTACCGAATTTTTTTATACAGTTTTTCCCTATGGGATAGTGGTTCATCCCTTAACAGGAAAGCGTTTTTTTAATGAATTAGCGGACAGAAAAATTAGAGCAGATTCAATTTTAGACATTGGTCAACCCAGCATTGGTATTGCTGATTTGGAAGGCATGAACATTTCTGGTCACAGTATGGATCGGTACTTAAGCAGGAATATTGTGAAAAAGTTTGAATACTTGGAGGAACTTGCTGCAGCATATTCTCTGCCTTATCACGCTTTAAAAGAAACTCTCGATCGCTACAACAAGTATGTCGAGAATAAGAAAGATGAGAGTTGGCAAAAGCCTATTCCATTAGAGGCAAAACCTCTCCATGCTCCATATTATGCTATGCGATTGTGGCCTAAGGTACATTACACTATGGGAGGCGTTACCATCAACGCTAAAGCTCAAGTTATTGATAATAATGGCCAGCCCATAAAAGGCTTGTATGCTGCAGGAGAAGTGACAGGAGGTATTCATGGTGCCTCTCGCCTAGGGGGTTCTTCTTTAACTGAATGCCTGGTGTTTGGTAGAATCGCCGGTAGAAATGCTGCTTTACAAAAATTTACATCAATCTCCTAGACTTATTCTAGTAAGTTATGGAAAACTTTATATATATTCTGTTTGCTAAATAATAATTTGTAATTTGTGTTGTTGACTGACATGCTGGAATATACCGATGTACATACAATAGGCAAATTGCAACATGGCTAGCTTTGTATACTGAAGGGTATCAACCAAATCACTATTGATTTAGCAATAAAAACTTTAGCTATTTTATCAATGGGTGTCGAGCTCCCACAACTAACAATGAACAAAATCGTTTTAGAACGTCTCAAACAACATATTATTGATAGCGAATCGATTGGTTTAGAGGAAGCTTTAGAGGAAGCTTTAAAAGACTATTCACCCCGACAGATTATTAACACTTGCCTCTTACAGGCTATGAGGACTGTCGGCGAATTATATGGTTCAAGAGAAATTCCGTTACCGTCCGTTATAAAATCGGCGGAGACTAAAAAAACGGCGGTAGCGTATTTAGAAACCCATATGGATAAGGAAGAAGCTGACGATATTACTCAGGGTAAATGTCTGATTGCGACGGTAGAAGGTGACCTTCACGATCTTGGTAAAAATCTAGTTGATATTATCCTTTCTAGCAATGGTTACAAGGTAATTAATTTAGGCATTAACCAACCAGTTGACAACATTCTCAAAGCCTACGAAGAACATCAACCAGACTGCATTGCCATGAGTGGCTTGTTGATCAAGACTATGGCAGTTATGAAAGATAATTTGGAAATTTTTAATCAAAAAGGCATTACCGTTCCTGTTATCTTAGGTGGCGCTGCATTAACTCCTAAGTTTGTGGAAAAGGATTGCAAAACTACCTATAAAGGTCAAGTTGTATATGGTAAAAATGCTTTTGTTGATTGGCATTTTATGGATAAACTAATGGCAGCAAAAGCTGAAGATAATTGGGACGACCTGAAAGGATTTTTAGATGAAGAAACTTCACCTCCCCCCCCACTAACCTTAGAAGAGATGGGGCAAATGCCATTTGCAGAAGCCAATCAATATAAACTTTATATGAATGACTCATTTGTTTATACTGAAGAATCTTTGGCAAAAGAATCATCGGCAAAAAAATCTGTGGTAATTGATACTAAGCGTTCCCATGTAGTAACTTTAGATGTAGAACGCCCTACTCCTCCTTTTTGGGGAACTCAAGTATTAAAAGATGGAGACATATCAATTGAAGACATTTACCCTTATGTAGATGTACAGCTTTTATACGTCGGACGGTGGCGGTTCCGTAAGCTAAAAGATCAATCACAACAAGATTATAATGACTTTTTAGCAACAAAAGCTTATGGAATTTTAGAAGAATGGAAAGAAAAAGTTATTGCCCATGACCTAATACATCCGGCAGCAATTTATGGCTATTTCCCCTGTAACGCCGAAGGGAATACAGTGTATGTCTACGATCCACAAGATCACAATAAACTACTAACAAGCTTTGAATTCCCCCGTCAACGTGGAGGAAAACGTCTTTGTATTGCGGATTTCTATGCCACTAAAGAATCAGGTCAAATTGATGTCTTACCGATGCAAATTGTAACAGCAGGTGAAATAGGAACCACCCATGCACAGAAGCTATTTGAAGCGGATAATTATCTTGACTACCACTATTACCATGGTGTGGCGATGCAGATGGCAGACGCTATAGCGGACTGGCTGCACGCTAGAATCCGTAAGGAGTTAGGATTTGGGGCGGAAGAACCCGATAATATAACCGATATAATGCGCCAACGCTATCGAGGATCTCGTTATAGTTTCGGTTATCCTGCTTGTCCTAATATGGCAGATCAATTCAAACAAATGGATTTACTCGATACCTCTCGCATCGATGTGTATATGAATGAAAGCGAGCATCTACTTCCGGAACAGTCTACCACGGCGTTTGTTGCTCATCATCCTGTAGCAAAATACTTTAATACTTAGTTAATTAGATAAATAAGCCTATGATGGTAGGTTAATTACAAACTTTTTTTGTCTCCCGTAGATACGGAAACTTGGTAGATAAATTTTCGATAATAATATATAGCGGTTTTCAGTTTAATGGAATACAAATTTATGTGATTTTATGTGATAAAATTTTGACTGGCAGTGATGCCCATCCCACTCATATTGTATTGAATTAAAGTGAAAACCGCTATAACATCAGAAATGATAATTGACAAAGACTTAATTTATGCAAAACAAAATTTTATCAGCTTACCTAATTTATTTAAATTACAAGCACAAAGAACGCCAGAGGCAATTGCGATCGTAGATCGGACAAATTCAATTACCTATCAAAAACTAGACCAGTTGACAGATAACTTAGCGGGTTACCTTCAAAAACAAGGAGTCACTTCAAATCAACCTGTTGGAGTTTTACTGGAAAAATCTCAAGACTATATTATTGCTTGTATCGCTATCCTAAAAGCTGGTGGGGCTTTTATGCCCCTAGAATTAAAATATCCTGATGCTTTGCTTGCCAAAATAGTGGCAGATGCTAAACCTAGTTTAATTATTAGCAAGAGCCAATATTACCAAAGATTAAGTAGTAAAAACCCTCTACAAATTTTACCTATAGATAGAGAAGATAACTGGAACTTTCCCCTAAACCCAGAACAAAAATTACCATCCATAGACCCTAAAAATATAGCCAATATTATCTACACATCGGGAAGTACAGGAGAACCAAAAGGCGTAATATTAACCCATCAGGCAATTGTTACTGGGGAATTGAGGCGAGAGCAAGTAAGTCTCAGTAAATCAGGATATCCTATAGCATATGTATTATTTCAATGGGAAATATATAGACCTTGGATTAAAGGTGCAACTATATATATTGTTCCTGATGAAATAATTTACGATCATGAGCAATTTTTAGATTTAATATTTCAAATCGCTGGTAGATTCACG
>NZ_JAAHHE010000436.1:0-4462 GCF_010692525.1 Moorena sp. SIO3B2 | reverse complement strand
AACCTTCAACCTTCAACCTTCAACCTTCAACCTTCAACCTTCAACCTTCAACCTTCAACCTTCAACCTTCAACCTTCAACCTTCAACCTTCAACCTTCAACCTTCAACCTTCAACCTTCAACCTTCATAAAGCATTAGGATTGCTCCATTGAATTGCACCACTGCCACCACCGATTGAGTGGATAGTAGACGACTGGTGCCCAAAGACTACTGAGAATTGCAGAACAGATGGCAATACGCTGATGGTCTGTCCAGATTTGTGCTAATTGGCGAGAGCCTTGAAAACTATGCTGAATAGCGGTCACTGTTTCCCCAACAATCGCCATGCCAAACACAATTAAAGCTACTGAAATAAAATCTTCCTGAATATACCGCTGCTTTTGAATTAGAGCAGTCAAGATCCCAACGATGGCAAGGCTATAGACATGGGTAGGCTCAGGGAATGTCATACCATCTTGTACTAATCCCAATACCAACCCTGCGAATGCTCCTTGAAACGCTGTGCGTTTAATGCTCCAGGCAACAACCCAAATCAACAGCCAGTTGGGAGCGATTCCCAGTAATTCCATTCCCGGTAAACGTGTCAGTAATAAGATTGAGCAGAGGATAACTGAACTAACTGTCACTGCCCAATTGATTGTTCGACGAACCCAAATAGAAAACTCAGACGTGTTGGTCATTGGTGATTAGTCATTGTTGATTAGTCATGGGTCATGGGTCATGGGTCATTTGGATCAATAATCACCCACTCCAGATAACTCATCGGGGCTGTCAACTCAATAATCGCCTCTGGGGCTGGACTTTTGTCAAGAATAACAGACTCTACACGTCCTAGGGGTAAACCAGCTGGGAAAAGCTGGCTGACAGTGGAGGTAGCCACAGCATCACCAGGACGGACGTTTGGCACTTTATCAAAAAACTGCATTATTGCCCGATTAGTTCCTTGTCCACGCAAAAAACCCATGCTACGGCTACGGCTGATCACGGCACCTACCTTACTAGTGGGGTCACTGATCAGCAAGGCACGACTGGTGTGGGGTGTCACGGTAACGACTCTACCCACTACACCGCCAGGTGCCATAACAACGAAGCCCTTTTTGATCCCAGCTTCACTCCCTCTTCCCAGAATGATTTCTTGCCACCAGCTGTCAGCGCTACGTCCCACAACAGGCGCAACAATTCTTAGTTTCTTCGGGGTTTTTTTATAACCTAACAGCTCTTTTAGCTTCTGGTTTTGGGTTTTGAGTTCCTCTACCTGCTGTTGTAGTTCCAGTGTCCGCGCATTAGAGAGGCTTTCTTCTTTAGCAGGTAGCGATTGAAAAGGGCGGGTTATCAATTGATAGATTTCAAAAATTGTTGCACCCTGAGTTCTTCTAAGTAACCAAGCAGCAATTAGGGTAAGACTCCCCAGCATAATTGCTACTCCATGTCTCCCCCACCAGCGACGCAGCATGTACATAGCCTATCCATAAAATAGTCAGATTTTGGCTAATCAGTGAGTTTTTACACTAGCCACACTCAATCTACACTCTTAAGATATTGAATAAAAATACTCTTTAAGGTTGATGTTTAATAGCTGACCATTACATATTACGGGAACGTCCACTAAACACCCGCTCTAACTGTTTGTAGTTCTCTAAGACTCGACCAGTTCCCAAAACAACACAGCTGAGGGGATCAGCTGCCACATGGGTTACAATGCCGCTTTCATGACTAATCAGTGTATCTAATCCTTTCAATAAAGCACCACCACCCGCCAGCATAATACCTCTATCAATAATATCAGCTGCCAGCTCGGGGGGAGTCCGTTCTAGAGTGCGCTTAACAGCATCAACAATAACAGAAAGGGGTTCTGCCATACTTTCACGAATCTCTGGTCGTTTGATCGTAACAGTTCGTGGCAAGCCAGACAGCAAGTGTAATCCTCGCACTTCCATGGCAGCTTCATTATCGTCAGGTGTTGGATAGGCTGAGCCAATGCGGATTTTGATGTCTTCTGCTGTCCGTTCCCCAATTACTAGGTTATGGACTTTTTTCATATACTGAGTAATTGCTTCACTCAGTTCATCTCCCGCAACACGCACTGATTCGCTTAGAACTGTTCCCTGCAAACTTAGAACTGCTACCTCAGTGGTGCCTCCACCGATATCAATAATCATGTTACCTGTTGGTTCTGCTACAGGTAATCCAGCACCAATGGCTGCTGCTACTGGTTCATCAATTAACCTAACTTCTCTAGCACCAGCCTGTAATGCGGCTTCCATGACGGCTCGTCGTTCCACACCTGTGACACCGCTAGGGATACCAATCACAATCCGAGGTGAAACTAGGGCTTTGCCTTCGTTTACCCGCTGGATGAAGTGCTTCAGCATCAGTTCAGCGGTATCGAAATCAGCAATCACACCATCCCGTAAAGGACGTACGGCAACTACATTACCTGGGGTTCTGCCCAACATCTTTTTTGCCTCTTCGCCTACGGCTAGGGGAACCTTTTCGTCTTGATCAATGGCAACCACAGAAGGCTCTTGAAGAACAATGCCTTTACCAGATACATAGACTAAGGTGTTAGCTGTACCCAGGTCTATACCCATGTCCCGTGACAGGGAAAAGTGATTCAAAATACTCACTAGTTTCTACGCCTCACAAAATGCTGTGTACAACCGAAATTGCACCGGAACTGTAACTGAGGTGGATTCTATTATGTTTTTTCCAGTTAGTCTAGTACGCTAGTACACTAGGTCATTATGATTCTCCGGATACTATTTGGAAGAAATTTCTGCGAATACACCCAGCTGCAAATACATAACGGTTTCATCGGCTCAAGTTAAGCTCCAGTTAACTAGAATATTGTTGATGACTGACTTGCTTCGGTGACTTAAAATAAGTCTTAAAATAAGTTAGTAATTGTTATACACCAGCTGAATCTGTTATTGTAGAGCCATAATCAGTACAAAAGTACCAATATAACTATGAGTCTCAATGTTGTCCATTTAGTCGGTCGTGCAGGTACAGACCCAGATGTTAAGTATTTTGAGTCTGGGGGTGTATTGTGTAAACTGGCCTTGGCAGTGAGACGACGGACACGCAATAGTGATCAGCCTGACTGGTTCAACTTAGAGATTTGGGGGAAGACGGCGGAAGTAGCTGCTAATTATGTGCGTAAAGGTAGCTTAATTGGTGTAAAAGGGTCTTTGAAAATTGACACTTGGAGCGATCGCACCACCGGAGCTGATCGCTCACAACCTGTGATCCGAGTAGAGCGCCTTGATTTACTTGGCTCTAAGCGTGATACTGATCCGAGCGCTGTAAGTAGCTATGATAACACCGAATTTTGAATAGTTTTGATTTATACTCAAACCTCATAACTAGTCTAGCTATTAGCTTTCGAGGAAACTAATAGCTAGACTAGTATAGGTCTGGATTTCTACCCTAAGTTCCCTGAGTAAAAACTAAAATACTTAGGGCTAAGAAACTTAGCTCTAAAACATTTAGGTCTACTGCTTACCTAATGCTATGAACTAGATCTATTGCTTTTCAGCCAATTCCTGTGTTTAGGTGATTACTTACCAGTTGCCGATCACTAGTTGCCGAACACTAGTCAAACATGCTTCAGACGATGATTGTCTGATCCTACAGGTTCACCAAGAAGCCGTCTTACCTCAGTTTATGACCTGGCTAACCAGGTGGGCACTGTCGAATATCGCTTGAAGTTTCTGGGTATTTTCCCAGTCTACTGCCGCAAATCCGATTAGTTCCCTTATATATATGAGCATAGATCAAAAAACACTATTGGCAGTCACCAACTTCCCAGTAAAACCTGCTGACTCTATTGTAGTAGCTGCTCAAAATATCTGCAACATCTAGGTGTTTGACCACATAAATGCCTAGCAGGAGAAAATAGTGTAATAAGACTTTACTGATTTTGTTGACATTGGAACTATTGCGTGACTACAATCATTTCCTTAAATACTAACCATTTCCAAACCTTAGACTTGTCTCCAGCTCAGACAGTGGTTGAAGGGTGGCTGCAAGACGGTGCGATCGCAAACTATGAGCAGCAGCTAGGCTTTAAGATTGATTTTGATTGCGATCCTGAGGATCCACGAGAATTCTCAGAGATCCCAGAGGTGCGGTTATGGTTTGTGCGCTTGGATGCTACCTATCCCTGGTTACCTTTTCTACTAGATTGGAAATCTGGGGAATTCGTCCGCTATACTGCTATGCTAGTGCCCCACCAATTTAATCGTACAGAAGGCATCCAGTACAACTCTGAAGCCTTAGAAATTTTCGTGATGCAGAAGATCTTTGTACTTAGTCAATGGTTAAAGCAGTGGGGTATACAAAGCCAATCCCGCCTCAAGTCGATGGCTCAGTTACTTGGCTATGAACTAGATGATACTTTGTTTGATCTGATCGAAATCTCAGGGGGTGATATCAAGTCCGGTTGAATACCCATCATAAA